>DATDFW010000387.1:0-3450 GCA_036522375.1 Nitrospiraceae bacterium | reverse complement strand
GAGCAGTTGGGGACCTATCAGCCAAGCTTGGTCACTCAGGTCTATTCGAGCGACCAACGGCTCATTGGTCAATTTTTCATCGAACGTCGCATTCTCACCCCGGTAGCGGATATTCCCGAACGTTTGCGACGGGCGGTCGTTGCCGTCGAGGATGTCCGGTTCTTTGAGCATCCCGGACTCGACTACATCGGCATGCTCCGAGCGGCCTGGACGAACCTGCGTCGAGGGGGCAAGGTTGAAGGGGCCAGCACCATTACCCAGCAGTTGGCAAGGTCGCTCTTCCTCTCGTCCGAACGCACTTTTGACCGCAAAGTGCGCGAGCTCATACTCGCCTACAAAATGGAATTGGTCCTGACGAAAGAACAAATTCTTGAGCTGTATTTAAATCAGATTTACTTCGGACAAGGCGCGTATGGTGTCGCCTCGGCTGCTCAAACATACTTTGGAAAGGATCTCTCTGCCCTCACGATTGGAGAATCAGCATTTCTGGCGGGTCTTCCGAAATCACCGAATCATTACTCGCCATTCAAGGCCTATGATCGTGCCAAAAAACGACAGGAGCATGTGCTGGCGCGCATGGAAGAAGCGAAGTTCCTCACCACAGCAGAACGCGAACAGGCTGCATCGGAGATACTGAACTTTCGGCGTCCTGGTGTCGAACAGGCTGCGCCCTACTTTGTGGAGTATATCCGGCAATTGCTAGTTGCGAAGTATGGCGAGGCGATGGTGTACAAGGGTGGGCTTAAGGTCGTGACGACATTAAACATGGAGATGCAGAAGATCGCTGAGGCAGCCATGGCAGACGGTTTACGCGAATTGGATAAGCGCCAAGGGTGGCGCGGTCCGCTCCGAACTGTCGATCTGACTGCTCCGACTCCACCAATTGTTGCCGCGGTGGTTGATCAGGCCATGAAGGTTGGAGACTATCGCGAAGGGTTCGTCACCAAAGTGGCGAAGGATCACTATCTCGTGCAGATCGGCACGACGCAGGCCCAACTCGCTTTTGATGATATGGCATGGGCGAAGCGCCGTCTCACGGGGCCGGATACGGCGAAAGATGTTGTTGTCAATCCGAATCTCAAGCAAGTGCTGAGGCCTGGTGATGTGGTTGAGGTGATGGTGAAGCAGCTGGATCGTGGCATCATTCATGTGCAACTCGAACAGACGCCTCTCGTCGAGGGAGGATTGATTGCCCTGGAGCCAGGCAAGGGTGCCATCCGTGCCATGGTTGGAGGCTACGATTTCGCTCGTAGCGAGTATAATCGGGCCGTGCAAGCCCACCGTCAGCCAGGATCCGCCTTCAAACCAATCATTTACGCGACGGCTGTGAGTCAGGGCATGAGCCCAGCGTCGGTGATCCTCGATGCGCCGGTTGTCTATGAGCAGGAACAGGATGAGAAAACATGGAAGCCGGAGAACTATGGAAGGAAAATCCATGGCATGGTGAGTTTGCGTGATGCATTGGCACACTCGCATAACCTGGCGACGGTTCGGTTGCTGGACAAGGTTGGCGTCAAGAACGTCATTGATTTTGCGAAAACACTTGGAATCACCAGTCCACTGGCGGCCGATTTGTCGCTGGGGCTGGGCTCATCGTCTGTCGGGTTAATGGAATTGACCTCTGCCTATAGCGTGTTGCTCAACCAGGGGAGCCGCGCGGAACCGTATGCGATTTTATTCGTGAAGGACAATGCCGGAACAGTGTTGGAACAGACGGAACCGCAAGCGTTAGAGGTGATCTCCAAGGAAACAGCCTACCTGGTTACGAACATGATGGAGGATGTGATCCAAAAAGGAACCGGTCAGGCAGCCAAAATGATCGGGCGGCCGATTGCGGGGAAAACCGGCACCACGGACGAGTTTATTAATGCATGGTTTATCGGCGGCGCACCGAACTTGGTCACCGGCATCTATGTTGGATTTGACGACCGACGTTCACTTGGCGAAACGGAATCGGGTGCACATGCCGCGCTGCCTATATGGATCAATTTTATGCAGAAAGCGCTTAAGCCGCTACCAGTCATGGCCTTTACCATCCCGGAAGGCATCACGTTCGTCAAGGTCGATCCAGCCACGGGGTTGCTTGAAGACGAGCAGGAGGGACAGTCTAGCACCGTCGAGCTCTTTACGAAGGGCAGCGAGCCGACTCAAACGACTCAGCGTCGACTGGACCCGATTGATTTTTATAAACTAGACCAAATTCCCGAGGGGGGGGCACTCTGAAAACTGGTCTTCTTTGGCTGTTTGGTTTGTTAAGAGGGACAAACCAATGATCGGACCCACGCCAATATATTTTCTTGCCCCTTTCAAACCTGCAACTTTGCAATTTCCTTGAGTGTCAGCTCGATGTCCTCCGATGAGTTGATGAGGCTTGGGGCCAACCGCGCATACTGCGTCGCGTAGGGCGTGGTACTCCCGATGATGTTTCTTTGCCGAAGCCGCTCAATCACTTGACGAGGCGTCATCCCTGCCACTTCAAAACAGACGATGCCGGCCGACAGGTCTTGCGACATCGGTGTATGCAACGTGATATGCGGCATCTGCGCTAATCCCTGCTTTATCTGCTGGTTCAATTCGTAAATGCGTTGGCGCACGCGACTTTTGCCGATCGCCTGATGGAATGTGAAGGCTTCATTAAGAGCCCACCGGTGTTCGAAGGAATGAAATCCGCCTGGTGTCATATAGACCGATGTTGGTAAATCTTCTGGGGGGCTCATTTTCATCCAGATATCGAAGGCCTGGGTATTGAAAGTTGGAATGATCGGGTTGGCCACCGGCCAAGCCCCTTGCCGTCCCCACACAAGCCCGGTCCCTCTTGGTCCAAACATCCATTTATGTGTCCCCGCGATCAGGAAATCGCACCCTACGTCAGAGAGTCGGAAATCTTCAACACCCAGTGCATGCACCCCATCCACACAGAAGATCACTCGATCCTGTTCAGCGCGGGATTCGTTCAGTCTGTGTATCGCATGGGCCATCTCATGGATTGGAAGCTTAAGGCCGGTACTCGAATGGACCCAGGTCACCGCAACGATGCGGGTATTGGGTCGAATGTTCCGAATAAGGTTGTCGAGTAACTCCAGAGCCGACACATTTGGGAGGGAATGATAGAGAGGGATCTGACGTACGGTGGCGCCGGTACGTTCTGCACGAAGCTTTAAGGACGTTTCAGTGGCATAATGATCGTGCAGAGTCGTGAGGATCTCCTGCTCTTTGCGGAGCGTGAGTCCCCCATACAGGAGACCCAACCCCATCGTTGTGCTGTCAGTAAGAGCAATCTCCGTTGGATTGACGGCAAGATAATCTGCAGCCGCAAGCAATACTGCCGCTTCCTGTTTTTCTCCTTGTTCCATCCAGTAGCCGATGGGATTGGCATCCAATCCTCGACGATGCCGTTCGATCGCAGCCCTGACTGGAGTAGGATGGGATGCCAATCCCATCGGCTACTGG
>DATDFW010000386.1:0-2153 GCA_036522375.1 Nitrospiraceae bacterium | reverse complement strand
GCGATTTATAAGGCCGAGGATCGCGAAGCGTTCAAACATGCCATGCAGCGGATTGGGTTGCGAGTGCCAGCCAGCGGCACGGCACATAGCCGTGAAGGCGCCATCAAGATTCTCGAACAAATCGGATTTCCGGCGATCATTCGTCCATCGTTTACCATGGGCGGGACCGGCGGAAACATCGCGTACAACCGGGAAGAGTTTGAGAAGATTGTCGATTGGGGCCTGGCGATGAGTCCAGTCGGTCAACTCTTGATCGAAGAATCCCTGATCGGGTGGAAAGAATATGAACTTGAGGTGATGCGGGATCTCAAAGACAATGTCGTGATTGTGTGTCCGATTGAAAATCTGGACCCGATGGGAGTGCACACGGGTGACAGCATCACGGTAGCGCCTGCCATGACGCTCTCGGACAAAGAATACCAGCGCATGCGGGATGCCGCCGTTCGGATCATGCGTGAGATCGGCGTCGATACCGGCGGATCCAATGTCCAGTTCGGCCTGAATCCTCAAAACGGCGACATGGTCGTCATCGAAATGAACCCGCGTGTATCGAGGAGCTCTGCGCTTGCCTCGAAAGCGACGGGATTTCCCATCGCTAAGATTGCCGCGAAGCTTGCCGTGGGGTACACGTTGGATGAAATCACCAACGACATTACCGGTGTGACGAAAGCCTCCTTTGAACCCACGATCGATTATGTGGTGGTGAAGATCCCTCGTTTTGCCTTCCAAAAGTTTCGAGGAGCCGATCCCACCCTGACGACGCAGATGAAATCGGTGGGAGAAGTGATGGCGATTGGACGGACCTTTAAAGAGTCGTTGCAGAAGGCGATTCGTTCGATGGAGTTGAACATGAACGGGCTCTCTTCGCGGGAGGGGCTGGATCGGGGCCTTCCTGAAGGGTTCGATCTGCAACCATCGCTGGAGCGGGTGCGCCACCATCTGCGGGCACCGCTTGCGGAGCGACTGTGGCATCTGGCAGACGGCATGCGCCTAGGCCTGTCGAATGAAGACCTGTTTGCCCTCACGAAGATCGATCCCTGGTTTTTGGAACAGATCCGGGAACTGATGCAATTTGAAGCGCGGCTGGTTGGTCAGGGGGGAAAGAAATCTGCCGTGCTTGAGGAGTCGCTTCTATGGGAGGCCAAGGAGCTTGGATTTTCAGACGACCGTATCGCACAGCTCGTCGGCGTGACTTCAGCCTCGGTCCGGAAGCAGCGGACAAAGGCCGGTCAGGGGCGAAGACGGGTGACCTACAAGCGCGTCGACACGTGCGCCGCAGAGTTTGAGGCCAATACTCCGTATCTCTATTCGACGTACGGAAGCGAATGTGAGGCTCGTCCGACCGACCGGAAGAAAGTGATTATCCTCGGTGGGGGACCGAATCGCATCGGACAGGGAATCGAATTCGATTACTGTTGTGTTCACGCGGCCATGGCGCTTCGCGAAGAAGGTATCGAGTCGATCATGGTGAATTGTAATCCTGAAACAGTGAGTACGGACTATGACACCTCGGACCGACTGTATTTTGAGCCATTGACTGAAGAAGATGTCCTGAATATTGTGGAGCGCGAACAGCCGTTGGGAGTCGTGTTGCAGTTCGGCGGGCAGACGCCCCTCAAGCTCGCGCTGCCCTTGTCCAAAGCCGGGGTGCGAATTCTTGGCACGAGTCCGGAGGCGATCGATCGTGCGGAAGATCGAGAACGATTCCGCGACCTTTTGAATACGCTCGGGCTCCGCCAAGCGGAGAGCGGCATGGCTCGATCCGTAGACGAAGCCATTCAGATCGCTTCGCGGATCAGCTATCCCGTTATGGTGCGGCCTTCGTATGTGTTGGGTGGTCGATCCATGCAGATCGTCTACGACGAATCCGGGTTGTTGGAGTATATGGGATCGGCGGTCAAGGCTTCGCCGCAACATCCCGTGCTGATCGACAAATACCTGTCTGATGCGATTGAAGTCGATGCCGACGCTATTTCAGATGGGACGAATGTCGTGGTGGCCGGGATTATGGAACATATTGAAGAAGCCGGGGTGCATTCGGGGGACTCGGCCTGTTCGTTGCCGCCCTATTCACTCGATCAGAGTGTGGTCGAAGAGATTCGTCGGCAAATGAAGGCATTGGCTCTGGAGCTCGGCGTGATCGGTCTGATGAA
>DATDFW010000385.1:0-3828 GCA_036522375.1 Nitrospiraceae bacterium | reverse complement strand
AATCGCGAGCCAGTCTGCGAGCTTGATCCCAAAGTGTGCATCCTGTTCCACAATCATCACACATCTTCGCGCGCTGTTTTGCCGGATCGCCATCGCGAAATCTCCTTTCACTTTTGTCTTAGCTTCCTGCCGCCGTATGGTCAATGTGCTTCTTCACAGACCACGCCATGTCTTTTTCTTACGCTCAGAAATGTCATTCCCCCGGCAAGGTTGAATCAGCTGATCCGCCCGAATAGTGCCTGACACTTTCGTTCTTGCGAAGACTGGGGAGTTGGAGGAAGCGGCCCGACGGAGACGACGTAGCCAAAACAGCGTGTGCGGCTGATCGTCAGAGTTCCTTGCCGGCTGAGACGATCCACCGCCGAGAACACTTGCGCCCACGAATAAGCCGGTAGCCGCTGAGCCAGCTCGTCGAGTGTACAGGACACGAGACTGTTCACTTCGCGGCAAATGACGGAGTCAACGCTGGGGACATGTGTCTGTGCCATTGGATCCTCCTCCTTGGGGATGAAGGGTGCTCTTGATTGAACAGCCTGGTAGTTTCGAGGAGGTGTTGAGAAGAGTGTCATCACGGTCGTGAGATCTGTTCGTTGCTCATCTGTGCGAGGTTATAGCTGAATCGTGGTCGAAGCCCTATCGACCAAACTAGGATTCTCTTGTCGAACCAACTCAACCAGCTCTGTCGTGGATCCTGCGACAAGCGAGGAAACGTGCTGCCGTATCTACGCTCCAATCGAGACACTCTGGCAGGCAAGGTTGATATTCCAGGATTGATCAGCTGTGTATTGGGTAGGCCTGGGAGGCCTTCGGCGTCACGCCGATTGAACCGACAAAAGGTTATGTACTGGTGTATGAGATTTTCCAATCTGACAGGTTGTCTAGTGCGGAAACATTATTCCCGGAAGGCAGGGTCAATCCGAAGTAATAGAAACATCGAGTCATTTTCAATCCTCGTGTTCATGCGGGGTTGCTAAAGCCGGACAGCCTGTTCTCTGCTTCCCTCGTGAGGTCACTGCTGCATCCGACGGGGGAGAAGTCAGCCGGACGAATCAACTTCTCACTTGATTCCAGAGGTTCCACTCACTTCTTCCATCGTACGATGTCTCGGTCTCAAGGGTAGCCGGCAACGGTATTGGCCTTGCACACGAGCGGCTGGGTGAAGTGCATGGGGCGGCAACGTGGCCGTACCGATTGCGTGAGCACATTCCAATCCAGGGACATGTAACAAAAGGAGATTACAGATGACCCCTTCAGGCAGATCAATTCCAGCCGGTTATCACGCCGTCACCCCGGCGCTCACTACGAAGAATGTCGAAAAAGCCATCGGGTTTTACAAACGCGCGTTCGGAGCGGAGGAGCGCATGCGTTTTCTCGGGCCAGACGAGCAGAGCATTATGCACGCGGAAATCAAGATCGGGGATTCGATGATAATGCTGGGCGAGGAACACGCCGAGATGGGCTGTCAGGGGCCGCAGACCCTGGGAGGCACGCCAGTGAATCTCTATCTCTATGTTGAAGATGCGGATCAGGCCTTCTCTCGTGCCGTGTCAGCCGGTGCGAAAGTGGACAAGCCGGTGGCGGATATGTTCTGGGGCGATCGCTGTGGGCAGCTCACGGACCCCTTTGGCCACAGGTGGAACCTGGCAACCCGCAAAGAAAACCTCACTCCAGAGGAAATCAAGAAACGTGCGGGGGCATTCTTTGCTCAAATGGCCATGCAGGCCCGGTAATTTCTTCGAGGCCCGCCAGGACGTGAATCCGAAGGGATTGCAGTCCAGGGTCATGTAGGCCGATCATGCCTGCCCCGAAGCGCAAGGAGGTGCACATGAGGTCGTTCATCAGACCTGTATCATTCACGCTGTTAATGCCGTTGGTGATGTTGGCCGGCTGCAGCCATACCATTCCCGCGTCCGATCGAGTGCCGCAACCGCCGCCTCAAATAGGCAAAGCATCACCGATGATCGCACCGCTGAATGCAGTGGAAAGCAAGCGCAGGCTCCGGAATCGATGTTGCCCGTGACCCTCACGACCGATCTCACCCCGGTGCAACGGGCTATTCAAGCGGCTGTGCCAGAGCGGTTTAACGATGTGGATCAACCGCTCACGAACCCCCTAGTGAACGACTACCGATGGCAGTTTGTTCGGGAAGGCCAACCGGAGGTCTTCATTCAGGACGGACTCGTGAAGTATCAGGCGGTTTATCGAGGGGAAATCGAATCAATAGCCGCACGTGCCTGCCGGCTCGACCCGCTCTTTCCCGTGCTTGAGGGGACAGGACGGCTCATGCTGCGGGAGCAGGACCAGGGCCTACTCGTCATGATGAGCGATTCAACGATCTCTATGAATTTGAAACCGGAGAGCGACAGCAAATGCAACATGTTTAACAGTGCGGTGAACGATCAGTTGGCCGAGCTATTCAGACAGGATGTGATCAATCAACAGATCGGCCAAGCCCTCGAGAGAGCCGGCTACTCCATTCCAATTCACCTCGTCTGGGATCGGTTACAGGAACCAATGATCGTCGGGCAAGCGAACAGCCAACTCTGTCTGTACGGCAAGGCGCAGGACTTGACCGTGGGCCCATTCAAGGGGCCGGTACATCAGACGACAATCACGGGGCTCGCTCGGGAAACGCCGATCGCTCTGTACCAGACGCCATGCCAAAAATCAGTGGACTCACCGCCATTAAAGGTACAGATGGACCACACGACCGCTGCCGTGCCCGAGGAACAGCCATATAAAATCCTTCTCGCTGTGCCGGTACCCTACGCCGTGCTCACACAACAATTACAAGATCGGCTGTTTCATCAGGACGTGAAGTTGCTCACGACCTTCAACAATACAGTGACGATCGAACGCGTCGTTGCCTCCGATGTCAACGGCCGTTCTCTCCTTTCCGTGGAGACGAGTGGAGCGGTGAGCGGTACCCTTTACTATTGGGGCACGCCGCGCCTGGAGCATGAGGGCAATGTGATTACAATTCCGGATCTCCAGATGGCCAATGAAACAAAGATCGCGTTGGACGACGTGAAGGCCGGGTACTGGCAACTGGTGGATGATGAGTTAAGACCACATTTGCGGCACGCCGCCACAATCGAACTGGCGCGACGGATCGGAAACATGAAGAGCGCGCTGAGCGGCCGGCATAAGTCCGGAGGGTTGGCCATGGATCTGTTGATGGGCCGCCAGGAAGCCGGTCAGGTTTCCTCGACCAAAGACGCGCTCATCGCCGATGTCTTGTTGGAAGGAACCGCCAGCGTCACCGGACGAGTGCCCATCAAGCAGCAGGCTCAGGGCGAGGGAACAGAAGGGCCACTGCTCATGGAGGGACCACCCGACAACGTGCCACGGAGTGCGGCGCATATATCGGAGCTCAGGTCGTCAGAGGATATTTCAGGACAGCGCTAAACAGGCTTGGAGGAGATCATCATACAAGAGGATGAATCAACCAATGATGTGAGTGGCCGTGCGCAGGGGGTTTGGTGCGCCGAACCAGCGGCACCGCCCATTGGCTTGGGAAGGCTGGACTGCAGCGGCTGTTTTTCGGGGATCGTGAGAAGATCTCCGGGTAAGATCTAGGGGGGCCATTGAATATCGATTGAATATCGGTGGACAGAATCACGAAGACACAAGGGCGATCTTGCTCTTCCTCATACCCTTGATAGCAGCCTGTTGGCCCTCTGCGGTCTGGGCAGCCGACGTCACACCAACCCCAGCACCCCCAGAAGAATCACGCCCTGACGTTTCTCAAGCACCCGGTACAGTTCCGCCTTCACGAATAGACCTTGGTATTGAACGCCGTCCTCAGACGATTCCTGACCCGCGTTC
>DATDFW010000384.1:0-6404 GCA_036522375.1 Nitrospiraceae bacterium | reverse complement strand
CGGAGATCAGGCGGCTGTGGGTACAGGTGCGTGGCGGTTTCATTGGGGATGTCCGTGGGGTCCGTCCTGAATCCTCAAGGGTCACGGTGCACCTCCGAGGTACCATAAAATGCTAGCAGTTTTATGAATATCGTAAACTGCTGGTATCCCTAGCGCAAGCAACAAAAATAGGGCACTCAAGTGGATGGAGAGTGGAGCCTAATGCGTAATTACTTGTGGCTATGATGTGTGGGCGAACTGGTGGAGCGTGTTCACGGGATTGAGGCTATCCCTTGAGTCCGGGTCAGTCCATCGCGAGCGCATACATCTGATTGCGTTGCCGCGAGATATGTTTCCGGTAACATCATTCCTGTATCTGCGTATGGTTCACTGACCCTTCTACTACCCTTACCGAATTGAATGTGTACGTATCAGAACCCTCAAGATTCCCTTCGCAGTCTTGCGATGTGGCTCAGCGATTCGCGACGAACCATTTATGAATATTGTGCGGGTAGCGCCTAACCTGGCCCGCCGCCTTCTTGCGCTTCTTAGGCAACTTCCGCCTGCACCACGTTCTTGCAACGCTCACAAACCCAGTTGCCATACGATGTTGCCGGCCCCACCACTCAGCAAAGAAGATGGCTGGGCTTTTCGAACGGCGGTTGTTGTTCTTGTTTCCTTTCCATGTTCTATCCCATGATCTGTAATCTTCGATGTGATGCTTTTTTCAATATAGATCACCCAAAGAGCGATGTTCCACGAGCCGTTTGAGCGCTCCGGCAATAACAGGGGCAATCGAAATAACCTGTAAGCGGGGCCAATCCCTCGGTGCTCCTCCAACGGTATCGGTGATTAAAACTTTTTTGACGGCCTCATGCGTGATCTTCTGCCGAGCTCCGGCAAGGAGGAGTCCATGTGTGGCAGCGATTGTGAATTCTGGACGAGCGCCTGCCTTGAGAAGCGCCTCAATGGCAGAGGCCAGGGTGCCTCCCGTCGAGATCATGTCATCCACAAGGAGGCAGGTCTTACCGACGACATCGCCGACGAGATGGGTAACTTGGGTTCCTGTTCCACTCTCTCGTCGCTTGTGGAGAACCGCAACCGTTCCGTTTAAGCGGTGGGCATATTCGCTGGCCATGCGAAGAGCTCCGGCATCTGGTGCCACGATCACGTTTCCCGGCGACAGGTCTTCCTTCAGGTACGTCGCCAGCAGCGGGACAGCCGTCAGCGTATCAACCGGGATTTTAAAGAATCCTTCGATCTGGGGAGCATGGAGTTCGACGGTCACCACATGATGGATTCCTACGGCTTCCAGCACGTCCGCAACCATCCGCCCCATGATAGGCTCTCGCCGTCCATGCCGCTTGTCAGACCGTGCATAGCCCAAATAGGGCACGACTGCAGTAATGCGCGAAGCCGCCGCCCGGCGACAGGAATCCGCCAAGGCCAGCAATTCGACGAGATGCGTATTCGCAGGCGGCGAGAGTGGTTGTACGAGGAAGACTTCTTTCCGCCGTACCGATTCCTGAAGCTGGATAGAAGTCTCTCCGTCCGGGAAGCATTCGATCGTACAGGCGCCTGGAACCACTCCCAGATTCGCCGCGATTGCAACCGTCAATTCAGGATTCGCTGTTCCTGCAAAGATGGCGAATGGATGCGGCACGTGCAAGGTCTCCCCGATATGCATGATGCAGCACCTCGCCTATGCGCCGCACGAGATGCGGATCCGTCATTCCGAGGAAGATGTGATGACGGCATGATGGCCCCTTGAATTGATCGCCCGTTGCACACCAGACCAATAAAGCGCCAACCAAACGAACAATAAGCAACCTGATTGTTCAGCATTTTGTCAGGGCATCGACCCTTCTCTTATAGGTTTCCCTGCGTGACGTCGACGCCGATCAGAAACATGGCCAGCATCACCAGGAGCGCGATCAGCCACCATAGATGACGGTAAGGCTTCGTGGTCACGCGAGACCCGTGGATGGCCCACGGCACCTCAAGAGGTTGTCGGAACATCGCAGCACTCCTTTTCGTCGTTCTTAAGCGACCTTCACTTCGATCCCTTTCGGTTTCGCCTTCTCCGACTTGGGGAGATGCACCCTTAAGACCCCCTCTTTGTACTCCGCGCTGACCTTGCTGCCATCGGCGGCTTCCGGCAAGGTAAAGTTGCGCATAAAGCTTCCGTACTCTCGCTCGACTCGGTGATATTTCTTTCCTTTTTCCTCTTTCTCATACTTCCGTTCACCGGAGATGGTCATCACGCCGTCCTGGACCGTCAGTTTGACGTCTTCCTTCTTCACTTCCGGCAGATCCGCCTTAATGAGATATTCCTTATCGTCCTCGGTGATGTCGACGAGCGGTGACCATTCGGCGACCGTCATCGCCTCTTTCTCAACCTGGGTTCGAAGCGCTGGGCGGTTAAAATAGGTGGAGAGGCGCTTCTCCATCTCTTCCAATTGCTTGAAGGGATTCCAGCGCGTCGTGGTCGGTTCCCAACGGATTAATCCAGACATAGGATAACCCCCTTGTGAGATTATCGGATGAATTCGTGCACACCGTGGTAGCAATGTTCAGTGCCACCAAAGTGCCAAGGGCGCGACCGTACTAACATCCATAACGCGAAGAACGGCAGGCCTCCCCCTCAGTAGGAAATAATAAATAGGGAAGGCGCACGTTCTTGCGTGCCATCATTTGTCATACGGCGTAAACAGAATCAGAGCCCCCAGCCCCGCGAATACGGCAGCTAAGCCACCTATGGCAATGGCAATTTCCATAATATTCCTCCTTAGATAGATTGACTTTAGCTGGATATAATGAGCTGCATCGTCGATGCCACAGCACGGGGTTGTCAGCCGGTAACGAAAGAGGCGCGGTAGCACAAGGAGTTACAGGTCAGCGCAGGAAAGAGGAGGGCTGCACTAACTCTCAGATTGAGGAATTTTGGGCCAGGGAAGAATCAGAGGACTGTTGCCAAACACCTCAATAGAAGGAGGTTCTTTTCACGGGAAGACGAATGCGATTGCTAACTTGGACCTCGAACCCTGCCCCAACCCCGCTCGCCGTCCTGTGCAGTATCTCAATCCAGCACGAAGGTTACTTTCAAGTCCACGCGATACAAGGCGATCTTGCCGTTATCGACCACCACATGTTGCTCCTTCACCCACCCCGATTTGATGCCGTGGATAGTTTTGGATGCCCGGCTAATGCCGTTCTGAATGGCATCCTCAAAACTCTTTGGCGATTCGGAACTAATCTCGATGATCTTCGCGACTGACATGGGATTCCTCCTTTGTTGAGCGCCTCAGCGCGATTGGTTTTCCACCAATTGTGCTTGATCGGTTCTCGGGTGAGGGTCAATTTCTATTGGAACCTGGTATAGATCCCTTCGGTCTCGGTAGTCCCTCTTCTCATTAACTGCAAACGTGCCCTTGAGGCCTAACGCCATGACGGGGTGATATATTCGCTACGCGAACACTGAGGTTTTGAAGGAGCTGGCAGCCTCACTCCTCCTAAACTCAGTATGTCCTTCAAATGCCAACCAGCGAACGGTGCGTGCTAATTGCCTTCATCGTCTGCACGACGTCCTCACAGGAAACAGCCGGTGCTTTTGCCCCTTTCGCTTCTCCGGCGAGGAGAACAAAATCATTCATGGCGACGATACCCTGGAGCAACCCCTCTTCGTCCACCACAGGAAGCCGTCTGACTCTTTCTCGCTTCATGATATCCAAGGCAGTGTGAACATCATCAGATAGGATGCAGCTGTACACGTTTTTCCCGGACACTGTTTCCCAGACGGTGATGTCCGAGGCCGGCTTATTTTTGGTAGCCGAGGCCATACAGATATCACGATCTGTGATCATGCCGATGACATGACCGTCGACATTCAGAACAGGCAGAGCCCCGCAATCGCTGTCCCACATCATTTTGGCGGCGACAGCCAGATTGGTATCTGGGCCGCAACATCGTACATCGGCTGTCATAATTTCTTGGATTTTCATAAGAGGGCTCCTTCAGTTGAAGCGTTTCTTTGTCCGGCCCTGGAGACACTACGCAGTCGCGTGCGCCAGTGCTTTATTCAACACCATATAATAGGCACTCACCCGACAGCACGTTATACGACCAGTGCATGTGTAGAGAACCTAGGAAGGCCCCTAGATCTGTCGCAGACTGCAAAACACTCACACCCTTCCGAAAAAGACGCTGAGATCGAAGTTAAAGTTAAGTGCCAACGCAACACTCGTTCTCTCAACCTTAATCTCGTAACCTTTCAGAAAGATCGCGGATCTTTTCAGCATCCAGTTGGGCCAATAGGGCCCAGAAGAACGGGCTTGCCGGACATCGTAAAGAGAAGCCATACGTCACCGGGTACCTGATTAAGGGGGTTGATCTCTGTGGATCAATGGAACGAAGACCACCAACGTGAGTCTCGTTCGTTCGTAGCCGTCCTTTGTCCGGCGATAGAGCGCCAGTTCCTGCTCATGAAAGACTTTGCCGACTGGAATAATCAGGCGCCCTCCAACAGCAAGTTGATCGAGAAGCGGCTGTGGCACCCGTTCGGACGCGGCGGTCACGATGATGGCGTCGAAGGGGGCCTCCTCCGGCCAGCCGTCATAGCCATCACCGATACGCGTGTGGATATTGCCGTAACCAAGTTCCGTCAGCGTTTGCGCGGCTTGTGCCGCTAGCGGCTCGATGATTTCAATGGTGAAGACATTCGGCACAATTTCGGCCAGCACTGCGGCCTGGTATCCTGACCCGGTTCCAACTTCAAGCACCTTTTTCGCGCCCTGCAATGCGAGCGCTTCGGTCATGAATGCGACGAGAGAGGGTTGCGAAATGGTCTGACCGTAGCCGATCGGGAGAGGTCTGTCGTCGTATGTGGACGCTGAATAGAAGGAGGGAACAAACCTATGGCGGGGGATACGACGCATGGCAGCGAGAACAGCATGGTCCTTGATGCCACTTGGAATAATATGTTCGTCCACCATTCTGTCTCGCTCGACCTGGCGACTGGGATCAAGAGAGTCACCGCTGGATCCGGGAACGAACGTCAGACAGCAGATAATCATGACGCTCATCGTCCATAGCGCTGTGTACGAGTGAGCGAGGCATTTCATAAAAGGCTCGACGACCTCGTTGATGACATCCAGAAGAATGCGCAAGCCTGGTGCCGAGGTCTCGTCAGAGAAAAATAGGAGGCATAGCCTGTTTCCACTCCTGTAGCGTTTCACCACAAGTCACGCCGGATAGTTGTAGCCAAAGTTCCCTTGGCTCTCTAAGTCTGACTGAGGGACTCAGGCCTAAGCCATTGCTTTTTCGATGAACCATGTTGGAGGCCTGGTTTCGGCGGATGGTACTGACCTTGCTCTGAAGTTAAAGCCGGAACCATCGCGCTCTAACTATACACCTCAAGGTATTGAAATCTACAAAGGCAAGCCCATCCTTTACTCGACCGGTGGTTTCATCGACGACTATGTCGTTGATCCAGCTGAGCGCAGTAATCTTTCCTTCTCGTTTATAGTGAAATTCGAACGCAACTGCATCGCGCGTATCGTTCGTACATCCCACGCGCATCAAAGACTTGTACGTCCGGCTGGCGCATTCTTGCAAAGGGCGATGCACCCCAAGTGCGATGCCTTCGGCAGTAAAATTTTATTTGACGATGGCGAGGGAACGCTCGAAGTGTTTTTAGGGCCTGAGGGATTGCAAACAACGGGCACTGTTGTAAGGAGGTTCTCCCATGGTAAGCAATCGGATGATTCGCCCTGTGATCGCCATCTATCTTTTGAGCGCTACGGTCATACTGGGGGGCTGTTCACCTCCTATCCCGAAGACTTGGCTGCCCCCGGTTGGTGGCACGATGTATGATCGCGCTGTTTCAATCGACAGGTGGCCTGGGATGACGGGTCTCCCCACTAACGATCATTAAGACTGAAGATTCCGTCAGGCGAGTCGTGCTTTGTGAGATAACCGAGCGGCTTGTGCCAGCCGTATGACCATGGGGCAAAGACTTCTGATCCTGTAGACATCTGTTGAGCCTCGCCATCCGATGGGGTAGTGTTTCAGGAGGATTCCCTTGCCGGAAGGATTTGGGAAGGCTCGGATTGCAGTGTTCTTGAAGGATCTCAAACAATCGATTCCCTATTTACGTGGGTTGGCACATGCCGCACTTGAGTTGTAGCATATGGTTCAGGAGGCCCTCACGGAAGCACAGTCGTGCTTGGAATCACCGGCAGAACGTAGTTGTTTGTTTATCCCATCTCACAAAGAGGAGGGTCCCATGTCGCGTATTAAGGAACTCAGAGCGTCGTTCGACAAGAAGCTGGATGCCTTGGAGTACCAGGCGCTGGCGCTGGAGGCGCAATTGACCCAAACGAAAGACCAAGCAATGCAGCGGCTGGAACAGCGCAAGGAACAACTTC
>DATDFW010000383.1:0-6364 GCA_036522375.1 Nitrospiraceae bacterium | reverse complement strand
ACGTTGTTCAGTGAAGGCGGCTTCATGAACTTTGGCAAGGTTATCGTACAGGGAACCACGCTGGACGTGACGGTCATCGATGACAGCGGTAAGGTTCGGTTCTCGCACCAGCTGACCGCTCAGTAGGGCCATCACGGTCATCAAGACGCTTGCCTCCGGCTAACCGTCTGATCTCAACTTGCCGGGTGGCGCGAAGCCTAGACTCCATCACCGTAATGACGTGCGGTTTGTTCGTTCGCTGCGGCTTTAATGCTGATGGCGGAAACCTCAGAAGACCGTGCAAGGTAGCTACGGCAGACTGAAGGACACCCTCCACACAGGTTGTGAACTCGTTCTTCGCACATTGATCTCCCCACCGCGTCAAAACTGGAAACGCTAGACAAGATGCCTGGCTCGTACCACACTAGTGCAGTACGGCACATGACTCTGCGGGCAGGAAACGGCTTGGAAGGTCATCGTGAGTCGGGAGACGATTCATGAAGAACGATCGCTGGTGTTACATTGTTGCGGCGGCGTCGGGAGTACTTGGATGGGTCATCGTCGCGTGGATGTCGGGCCGCCGGGAAGCGTGGGATTCCACCTGGTATTTTCAGGCGGCGATTCCCGCTCAGTGCCTCATATCGGCGGTCTTGGGTTATTTCGCGCCTGTTCGTCCATGGCGCTGGGGAGCGGTCCCGATGGGAGCGCAAACCCTGTGGATGCTGGCATCCCAGGGTGTAGGAAATCTATTCCCCCTCGGATTGATCATGGGCGCCGTGCTCGCAGTTCCTCCCATTCTCGCTGCCCGGTTCGGCGCATTTCTGAGCCGGAAGGCGGCCTGAAGCGAAGCAAGTCGGCATTCTGCCATCAAAGAAGGTTCCCTTCGTGTGGCGTTTATAGATCATCTTCTTTAAGACAGCACCCGAATCCCTGTTGCTCGGCAAAGAAGTAGGCATAGTGTAGGGCTGCGAGATTGGCGACTCGTTCTTCCGCCTCTTCCCGACTATCTGTATAAATAATCTGGAGGCCATATCGTGCGATAAGGGCATCCAGAAAATCGATCAATCCAATCTTGTGATATTGATTGAGACGCCCTCCGGCTTTGCGGTGCTGGAGCGTCCCCTCGATGACGAGATAACGAAAGGGGAAGGAGAGGAATTGTTCGAGTTCATGAAGGAAGGGCAGGCGATTGTCTGAGGGATTTGAGTAGATCGTATAGAGTTCTTCCACGCCGATACACTTGAGGCACATGAGTTCCGGGGCTTCAGCAATGGCATAGCTTCCCGCTGGAAGGGGCTCTCGAATGACTCCGGCGATGCGTACGAAACCATGGAAGTCGTAGGGGAAGTGTTCCTGGGGGTGGACGAGCATGGTAAGGGCCGGCACCATGGTCTTGGGCTGGCCTTGCCGGGAGAGCATGATGACCGATCGGGGGCCGCGAGGATCCTGGCGGGACCGTGGGTTCTGTTGAGTGCGTGCTGTTGTGGAAGCGTACGACTCAGACGATGGGCTTGCTGTAGGGGAGGGGCGTGGAGACGGTCTGTGGGAGGTCGACGGCTGTGTCGTGGCATCGTATCGTGCGCGCGCGGCAGGGTCGCTCAGTGTTTGATAGGCCTGGTTGATCAGTTGTGTGCGGGCTTCCGCCTTGCGATGCAATGTTGGTGAATGGTTGAAGCGATCCGGATGCCATACTTGTAGCTGTTCATGCCAGGCCTTCTTCATCTCTGCCTCGGTGGCGCCGGGTAAGAGTTCGAGGAGCGTGTAATAGTTGGTGGTCTGTCCGTCGCGCATGAAATACTCCGATGCAAGAGAACGAAGTGTAGCGGAGTCTTGGAGTGAGATCCAGATTGAAATATCCGTGAATTGAAAGCCGGGCTCCTGTCGTCCTCAGCAATTCACCCAATATTGACGTATGGGGTTCTTCCTTAGATACTACCGCCTCCTGTCCTCCAAATATCCGCTGTCTTGAGCTGCCTGTTATGAAAAGGAGCATCGCGTTATGAATACCGTACAGAACGTTATGATCGGGAGCCTCGCGGTCATCACAGGATTTATCGGTCATGCATCCGCTGCGGGGTTGCCCGATATTCTCGGCATTCAACTCGGCATGCCGGCGCGGGAGGCCCATGCGAAGCTTCAAGCGCAGATTCCCAAAAACCAAATTCAGGTCACGTCAACCAACCTGCCGACGATCGAGAAGCCTGTCATCGCATCGTTTCAGTCTCTTCCGAAGCAAGCCCTCGCGATGGGCGATGAGGGTGACCATGTGACGGTCGACGTCACGTTGCCGCCGAACAAGCAGGCGGTGTGGCGGGTCTCTCGGGAGCATTTCTTCCCCGATAAAGGCATTCCCAGGAAGACGCTGCTGGCCTCGTTGCGCGAGAAATATGGGAAAGAGAGCCGCGCAATAGCGCCGGGCGGGAAAGCGACCACCGACGAGGGCAAAATCATGGGTCTCTTGTGGCTGATGGATGAGCAGGGCCGTCCAGTCACCCGCCCTCCTCTTGTTGGGATGACCGATCCCTTATCGTCATGTCAGGCTAGCGCGGAGGGCGACGGCACGATGCTCGTCGAGTCCCCGCCGCCCACGACTTTTGCTTCCGCCGATTATAAGTGGTGCCTGTCGAATTACACAGCTATTAACGTGACGTTTATGGATAGCGAGTTGTCTGAGCTGTACAGCCGAATGCAGAGTGGCATCGTCAGTCTTCCCTTCGCCAGACGCGCCGGAGAAGCGACGATGAAATGGAAGGAAGACCTTGCCGCAGGCCAGCACAAACAGGAACTTGAAAAGGCCAAGCAGCAGGAGAAGCCGAAATTGTAGGATTGCCGGAACGGCGAGGGAAAACGGTGGCAGGAACAGTTTCCCCTCATCCAAAACGGAATGGAGGTTCAAATGAAGAACGCGATGGTATCCGCAATCGTTCTGCTGGCTGCCTCATTTGTGATGGTTCCTGCGATTGGACACTCCAGTGCGGGCATGGAAGGCACATACACGAATACAGGTGGCATGGTGACGCTGGACGTCAAGTCGGGCGGTAAAGCCATATTTACCATGATGGGTGAGAGCATGCCGTGCAGCTATCAAGCGAGCGACGACAAGCTTCTGCTCGACTGCACCCCCAAGGGAGAGAAGGTAGACTTTATCATTCACGGAGACGGATCGATCTCCGGTCCCAGCTTCATCGGGAATATGAAAAAGTCCAAGTAGCCTTGTTTCAACTATCTATTATAAGAAGGGAAAACGGTGGAAGCGAAGGCAGACAACGCCTGCCAATGCCATTTCGCGGAACCCGGTCGCGGAACCCGGATTCACGGACATTGTTCCAAAGGACAAGATAGCACAGGTAACTGACTGGTACTCGGTCCCTCCCCAGACCAACCAAGGGGCTGAAAGGCGAAAGACCATCGCAGCCTTTCCAACATGGTACGGTGCGGGACAACAACCTTCCTTGGTTGTAAAGGACAGTCTCCTCGCCATGATGTCCATGACGCTCGGTGTCGATGTGCTCGCCGCCGACTCGGAAGAAAAACTGGCGAACATGAGTCTCGGCGAGGTCTTAGACCGTGCGCAAAAGAACCGGAAGTTGGCCTGTGCCCTGAGCGGCTTCGCCAGCGGGCGCATGCTGAAGCGGGCACAACTTGCCTGGGCGAGTCAGTGAAGGGCCAGATCGGTTCTGACGATCGCTAGAATCCCAGCTCTTTTTCGAGATCCGCCTGTCCCTTCTTAAACTGTTTTTTCTCCTGTTCGCCCTTTTTCTTAACCAAGTCCTCGAGAGCATCTTGCCGCTTTTGCTGGGCTGCTCCTTCCTTCTTACGTGCCTGTTCCTCCTTTTCACTCGTCAGGGAGGCTGTTTGTTCGACCTTGATTGAGTCATCCGTCACCGTCATCCAGGACAACCGATAGCCGGGACGCTTCAGTGCCTGATCCTGATACAGCACCACATAGCGAGTCGGGTAACTGCGCTGGCCGATCTGCCGCTCCTCCAGGACATAGACAGTCGGCGAGCCGAATAGGTCGGGCGAGTATTGGTCGACAATCATCGCCATGGTCCGGTCGGTCATGGCACCCTGCACCTTGGCCAAGTATTCCGTATAAGCGGTCATGTTCGCCGGATCGGGCTTGACGAGCTCCAACTTTTTCGTCACTTCTTCGAAGACGGCTTCCCGTGCCCTCTGTTCGTCGTCCAACTGATAGCGATACTTCTCCTGGAACTCTTCCAATTTGAGCGGCCCGCGCTTGGCCTTACCCTTAAAGTACGCCGTAGCTTCGTTCATGCCCTTGACCACATAGGACAGGCGGCCGAGAGTGGTGTCGCTACCATAAAACAAATAGGTACTCTCCGGTGCAACCGGTATCGCAAGTTTCACAGGGTCCGGCGGTGTCTCGGGCGTGAGCCCCGTTCGCACCGAGATCGTTCGTTGCCCCAACAAGGTGAGCGACGGTCCCTTGCCGTGCTGTATCATTTCAGCCACGGCTCTTCTCACGTCCGGAACCGGATCGTTGGCCAACGGCGCTATGAGAGCGGAATCACCATCTTGTAACCCGATCATACCCATCGCATCAGCGGCAGCGATCCGCAACTCAGGTTCGTCGCTTCTGAACATCGGCAGAATTTTCGGTATGTACGCGCGGTTCGCGGATGAACCCAGCGTCCGCAGATCTTCCTTCAGGATCTCGACTGTATCTTTCTTGAGTTTGTCGCAAGCGGCATCTTTAGAGGAGTTGGCCCCGCATTCGCCAACATACTGTGTCACGACTTCGTCTTTCGTCACGGGCTCGCTTTTGGTCGATGAGTTGGAATCTTTTCCCGGTGCGGCGCCGTCGCCTTTGAGTGAAGTGGCTCCAGACAGACTAGGAATGGTGCTCAGCCCGGCAAGGAGTAGGACCGCGGTCACGATCGAAATGAATATCACACTCATCTTCATGGGACTTCCTCCTGAACCATACATCAGGGGCACACTACCTCAATGTCTTTGCATACTTTTCCACGCGAGACGACGCGTCCTCCAGCCGTTGTTTTTGTGCAGCGGCTTGTTCCAAGAGCACACGAGTGCTCGGATCGAGTGAACAAAACTTTTTCATTTTGTTCAATTCATCGTTGAGTCGATCCAACTCTTTGTGATACCCCGCCTGTTCTTCCTTCATGTAGTCCACCACCCGCTGCTTGTCACGCCAATCCACGAACGGATTGGCACTCTTGTTTGCATCACAGGCTTTCTTGTGTACCGATTCATGGTCTTGCAGGGCGCCTCGAAGACAGGGCGTCGCAGCGGGATCGAAGGAGGTTGCGCAGGTGGCGTCTGTCTCAGCCCAAAACGATCGCGCACTCGCAGCCCGGACGGTGGACATTCGAAAGCCCACGGAGCCTTGCACGCCGCCCCGGTTTTCGCGAGTGAGGAGAAGCGGTTCCTTTGTATTTTTTTCTTTGGCTTCCCACTCATTAATCAAGGCCTCATACTCCTTGATCGCGGCCTCCACCTGCTTGACACGACTTTCTAGATCGGTCGTATCCTGCTTGCTGCAGCCGCAGCCTAGCGGGACGGAACCCTCCGCGGCACCGTTCGATGGAAGCGCGAGCAACGCCATCAATGGGAGCAGACTGCACGTGATCAATCCGAATATCTTCATGGGTCCCCCCTATATCATTAGGCGGTGATGCAGTATAACGACGTTGTGGACCGACTTAGGATTCGTCCCATATTGTTGTGTGCCTTTCTCGTCGCGATTGTCGTGGCCACCTACTACGCCGGTGTCGTTCACGGTGACTTTCAATACGACGACTCCTTCGCGATTCTCATCAACCCTCATCTCAATCAGTGGGACACGTTTATCGGCCACCTCGACCACATGGTCCGGCCGGTGTTATATGCCACGTTCTTTATCGATCGATCGCTCTATGGAGAGCGTGCGACAGGTTACCATGTGCTGAATCTGCTGCTCCACCTTGGATCTGGCATCCTCCTGTACCGGATTCTCATGCGTGCGGTGACGGAGAATAACCGGTACGTCCCATTCTGGACTTCGTTGCTGTTCCTCATCCACCCGATCCAAACAGAAACCGTCACCTATATTTCGGGACGGGCGTCGGGACTCATGGCATTTTTCTTTCTCCTGGCGTTGTTTTTGTACATCAAGCGAAGCGAGTCCCTGGACGATCGCTGAATTTCTCGGCTGTACTTCTTCGGTGCATTGACATCGTTTTTCTTATCCCTGGCTTCAAAGGAAACGGCGGTCGTCTTCCCGCTCGCCCTGCTGCTCTGGGACACCCTGGTGCGCCGGCTTCGCGGAGCCTCGCTGCAAGTCACATGTGTGTCACAGCATCTCCCGTTCTGGCTCATGTTGAGCGTCGTTGGCCTTGTTGTGTGGAATCACCCTCGTTAT
>DATDFW010000382.1:0-5467 GCA_036522375.1 Nitrospiraceae bacterium | reverse complement strand
GTTCCGGCTTGGCGGCGGGTATGAGGACAGTGGTTTCAATCTTTTCAAGGCGGCCAATAGTCTCTGGTCCTATGGTTCCGACATCTCGCTGCCGATCTTCCAGGGCGGATATCGCCGTGCCCAATTGCAACAATCCTGGTCGGCCTATCGCGAGACGGAGGACCAATACCGCTCAATGGTGCTTAACGCCTTTCGCGAGGTCGAAAACAATTTGAGCTTGACGAACCGCCTGACAATCGCAGTCAATCGACAAGACGCCGCCGTCGGTGCCAATTTCAGAACACAAAACATGACCATGGAACTCTATCGGGGTGGTCTGGCTTCCAGCCTTGAACTCATTTATGCGCAGCTCAACACACTTTTGGCGCGCATAGATCTCGTTGTAATCAAGGCCGACCTGCTCAAGTCTTCTGTTGCGCTCATCCGCGCGCTGGGCGGGGGTTGGAATCGGAAGCAATTGCCCGAAGATGATCAGATCCAACCGTTCGGTACGTTCCAATATGTCAATCTCATCAAACCGTCTAAACCGTCTCCGGCCGGGGGCATCGATGTTAATGCTGACAATAACTCGGTAAATAATGATCTGACCAAGCCCGCTCTTCCTTGACCGTCGCCTACAAGCTTTAGTCTTTCCTCGGTTTTATTGATCCACGGGTATGATTGACCCTAAATATATTAGCGCCCTGAGTTTCTCGGGGCGGCGATGTGGAGATCGAAGAGTGGGGTGTGAGATTGCAGGTGCGCTCTTTTGCGGCTTCATCCGAGAATGACCTCCACGCACTCCAACATCGCCCATGCTGTACCCCCCGGCCAAGAATGCCAATCGACGGGTTTCTCTGTGGAGCGGTTTAGGATGAAGTGACCGCAAATTCGTTGAAGCGTAATTTCTCCCGTCTCCTGGGGTTTCTCTCTCCATCTACACGCGCTACACGCGACGAGGAAGTCACGATGCATCGTGGGCGAGCCCACGATGACCCGCGATCTATTGTGGCTTCTCCGGAATCAAGAGACCGTTGACTGGATTTATGTCCGGCATTTCAATGAGTTCTCCTGCATCAATGAAGAGGCATCCAAACGGCACAGCCTGTGCACTTACCCTCACAGAAGATTGGCGTTGTACACAGGATTCAACGCACCGCGTAGGTGAGTCAAGGTGAAAAGTTTTTGGGAGGAGGAACATCATGATGTCTATCGCATTGGCTAATGGCCTGTTCTATGCGGGAATTTCGATTGTCGTGTTTGTCGGAGTCTTGACGATGGGGATGGGGGTGGTTGCAGGGAAGTGATGTGTGGCTGAGGCTCCTCTCACGAGGTAACTGTTTGCGTGGTTCACCCATGGTCTCCAGCTGATGAAAGGCTAAAGGATGCAAGGCGTCATTTTTGTGGTCGACGACGAACGGGCGATTCGCGGTGCCATCGTGAAACGACTGACGCGGCAAGGCTATCATGCGGTGGGGTATGAGTCCGGTGAAGCGCTGTTGGAGGGGCTGCAACAGAGCCTCCCGGATCTGGTGCTGCTCGATGTGAAGATGCCTGGTCTTAGCGGGCTCGAGACACTCAAGCATGTGCGTCAGCTGGCTCCTGCCACGATCGTCATCATGATGACGGCCTATGGGACCGTGAAGGATGCAGTGGAGATGACGAAGTTGGGGGCCTACGATTTCATGATCAAGTCGGTGGATCTGGAGGGCCTGGATGCGGTGATCGAGCGGGCGTTGGAGGTCTTGCGGCTCCGTCAGCGGCTTGAGTCGAAACTGAGTTGTCCGGAGAGCCGGTATGACATGAAAGACCTGGAAGCCCATAGTCCGGCCATGCAGCAGCTGCTCGAGCAAGTGCGGGAAGTGGCGAAGAATCCAAAATTATCAACGATGCTGCTCGAGGAAACCAGCACCAGGAATGCCTTCCTGGCGCAGGTCCTTCACCACAACGGGTCGCTGACAGAGGGGCCGCTTACCGGGATCAACCACAGTGCGATCCCCAAAGAATTGTTCGAAAGTAATTGGTTTTGCTTCGAGCGAAGAGCCTCTACCGGCGCCAATTAAACAGCATCACCAAGAAGAGGACTGCATGCCAACCGTTGAAGCATGCATTGATGTCAACGTGTCGGTGCAGACCGCTTATGATCAATGGAGGCAGTTTGAAAAGTGTCCCCAGGTGATCAAAGGCGTGAAGCAGGGCAACCGTCTGCATTGGAATACCGAAATCGCAGGCAGGGGGGTTGTGACCTTCCAGCCGATCTCAGATGTCATGTCAACGGTGGTCTTGCAATTAGCTTATACACCTGATGGGATCGTCGAATACTTAGAAGATGGAGTGGAGGCGTCGTCGGCACGCATTCAGAAAGAGCTGACACGCTTTAAGGCCTTCGTGGAATCATGTCATCGAGAAACAGGAACCTGGCTCGATAGCGTTCCATACCATGCGTTCCCATAGAGCAGATCCACAAACGGAAAAAACAAGAAGACAATCACAAAGCGTCAAGTAATTTAGTAAACTCTGATGTCCAGGAGGTAGGGCATGTCGACGGAAACCATAACACATCCCCTGGAAGGCGCTGTTCCAGATACCGAGAAACCCGAAAACGGGGTGAAAGGGCTGAAACATTGGAAGTACGACCTGATGGCGGGGCTGCAAGTCGCCATGATGGGGATCCCGCTCTCGCTTGGGATTGCGATCGCCTCTGGAGCGCCGCCGGTCTGCGGTCTGATCTCGGCGATCATCGCCGGATTTGTCTTCCCCTTCCTCGGTGGCGCTTATATCACGATCAGCGGCCCGGCCGCCGGCCTGGCGCCGGCGATCTTGGCCGGCATCCTGTTGTTGGGGAATGGAGATTTGGCGGTGGGCTATCCGCTCGTGCTGGTAGCTATAAGTATTGTCGGGGTCGTCCAGGTGATCCTGAGCGTCTTCAATGCGGGTAGGTTTGCGCTGTATTTTCCCATCTCGGTGGTCGAGGGCATGTTGATGGCGATCGGCATGCTGATCATCATCAAACAGGTCCCGGCCTTTCTCGGATACATCACGCCACCCATCAAATCCATTCCCAAAGCCATCGTACTGATTCCTGAACAGATCATGGGTATGAATCCGTTGATTTGTGCCATAGGAGCCGTGAGCCTCTTTCTCCTCTTTTTTCTGACCAGTGTACTTGCTCGTGTCAAAGCAGGGTGGGCGAAGTTCGTTCCGGTGCCCCTCGTCGTGATCGTCCTGGCCGGTTTGACCGCATGGCTCCTGGGAGTCGAGGAGAAATACCTCATTAAGGTACCCAGCGATATCTTTGAACATGGTATTGTCTTCCCGCAGTTTGCTGAAGCCTTCTCCAGACCGGACCTATATTGGCCGCTCGCACTCACCATTATCACGCTGGTCCTGATCGATGGGACCGAGTCGCTGGCCACGATCCAAGCCATCGATAAGATCGATCCGTTTAAGCGCAAATCAGATCCCAATGTCACCTTGCGGGCTATGGGGGTCTCCAACACCGCCTCTAGTTTGTTGGGTGGATTGACGATCATCCCCGGCGGGATGAAGAGTACGACCAACATGCTCGTCGGCGGCCGTACTCTTTGGGCCAACTTCTATTATGCGATCTTCCAGTTGCTCTTCCTATTGTTCGCCACAACCCTCATCAATCAAATTCCCAAAGCAGGCCTGGCCGGGTTGCTCATGTGGGTCGGCTGGAAACTCTGCTCGCACAAAGTCTTCCAGCGGATCTTTTCGGTGGGCAAGGAACAGATGTTTATCGCCTTGGTCAATGTCGTGGTGACGTTGTGGACCTCAGACCTGTTGGAAGGCATGATTGTGGGGACAGCGACGAAGGTTCTCTTGCTCGTGAAGGATGTTATCAAGGCCTCGCCAGGGGAGGGGATAGGGGCTGCCTTGAAAGAATTGTTCGGTAATCCCATTATCCGCATCGGAGACGGTCGCGGGTCGCGAGAGGTGATGACGGTCTCGGCAAATGCGGTGTTACGGGGCAGCCTGGTCGAGATGAAAAATCCCTACAAGATCTATCTGTCGTCGGTCACCTGCATGAATTTGGTAAAACTCGATGCGGCACTCAAGAAGATCGTGGTGCCGGAGGGCACGAAAGCCAACTATATGCTCATTTTGGCGGGAAAGATTGTCGACCACACCACCATGGAGTATTTACACAATTTCCAAGATCGCACCATCGAAGCCGGGCATACCTGTGTCCTTGTTGGAATGGAGCGCTTCCGTGGCCTTTCGGACCATGCGATGGCCTATCGCATCAAGGCCACCGAAAGCGCCATCGCCTTCGCCTAACAACGCGCGGGTCGTGGAAATTCGTCGGCAGGGAATACGCATGAAGTGTGTGGGTATGGAACCCTTCGAAACTGCTGTAGGCAAGGTCGACCTATGAACGGATGGAAGAGCGATGGGCAGATTGTTTCAAGGGTTACAAAGTTCTCATGGAGGAGGAACACCCACGATAGCGATAGCGTCGATCAATGCATTGATGTATGCAGGAATCTCGATCGTCGTGTTTGTTGGAGCGTGGACGCTGGGCAGCATGGGTATGATTGCAGGGAAGTGATTTTGTAATAGGTTCGGTTCCCCCCCCGGTGGGGTCAGCAGCAGGTGTTACAGTTTAGCCCAGCTGCTGACCCCACTACTCAATCCACCCTCTGTTTTCACCACGCGTTGAGAAATATTAAATCACAAGACCAGGCTGCTATTCTTATCCTTCAGCTTATTGCGTGATGGTACCAGGTCCAGGACGGCTGTGACGATCTGCTCCAATTGAGCCACGACGTCAATCCACCAGGTGACAAGTTTGTTATCAAGTTCCTAGGCGAGTTGGGTCAGGCGGATGAAGTACAATCTCCCCGCCATCCCAGCAAAGCCAGCAGGACCTCCACACATCGAGTACGCAACACAATTAATAATCCTTGAGATCTGCGAGAGCGCCTAGCCGAGATGAACCACACCACTCTGTGGGAAGTCGCCAGACGATGTGCCACCTCACAATGACCCGATCTTCCCCCAATTATATTCCCTATTGCCTCAAAGCCTTCTTAACGACATCTGCAACTGTTTCCCGGCTGATCCCGTCTTTGGCAGTAACTCGACTTGACCCACAAGGCAATGGCTTTTGTCCCTTTGCTTGAATTGCACAATGCGCAGCATCGAGCGACGTTCTCTGCAGCAACAATCTTTGCGTCGTTAATAATGTGCTCCCACGTTGGAACAGATTTTCGCGATCCATCTGCAGGAGGCGACTCGAACATCGACATGCGGCAGTAGATGCAAACCCTGTCGCGCTGCCGCACAAATTCCCACAGTCTATCTAGCTATCAACTCGCGTATATCACGGCTAATTTTTTATTCAAGGTTACAGATCATCTCTCCACGGTCTCTCGTTATTTCTCAGGGATGGGGCTGAATGATCTTCCACTGCGCCCGTCCAACGAGAGCATTCTGAGGCCGCGCGTTGCGCGAGCATGAAGAT
>DATDFW010000381.1:0-4369 GCA_036522375.1 Nitrospiraceae bacterium | reverse complement strand
GTTCGGCTGTTGGAGATCATGCAGGGGATTGGTACGCAGCTCGGGCGCGTCATTGAGCGGGACAAGGCCGATCAGGCGTTGAGGCAGGCCAAAGAACTTGCGGAGACCGCGAATCGGGCCAAGAGTGAATTTCTCGCCAATATGAGCCATGAGATTCGCACGCCGATGAACGGGATCCTGGGGATGACCCAGATGATGTTACAGACTCCGCTGAACGACCAGCAGCGTCGCTATATCGATATTGCCTATCGATCAGGAAGCGGCTTGCTCCAGATTATCAATGATCTCTTGGATTTCTCAAAGATTGAAGCCGGGAGGGTGGAACTGGAACGTATTCGATTCGAGACGCGGCGACCGTTCGAGGATGTGATTGACCTCTTCCTGGAACGAGCGAAGGGCAAAAGCCTCGAGTTGGTCTGTACGGTGGACGCGGCTGTTCCAGCCCATCTTGAGGGAGATCCTCTCCGTCTGCGGCAAGTCGTGACCAACTTGGTGAATAATGCCATTAAGTTTACGGAACGCGGCAAAGTCGTCGTGGAGGTCTGCATGGCAGAGCAGACCGTAGCTTCCTGTATGCTTCGCTGTGAGGTGCGCGACACGGGGGTGGGAGTCGCTTCGTCGGTCCAAGGGCCAATCTTCGAGGCCTTTGCACAAGGCGATAGCTCGACGACGAGAAAATATGGCGGGACTGGATTGGGTCTTTCGATTGTCAAACGATTAGTCGATCTCATGGGAGGGACGATTGGGGTTGATAGCATCGTAGGCCAAGGAGCGACGTTTTGGTTTACGGTACGGTTGGGCATGGTTGCCGACACACCATTAGCTGCTCCGGATGAGGCAACAGCGCCTCCCGAGCATGGAGCGATCGGACACGAAGCCTCCGCGCAACAGCCGGAAGATTCTTTTCTTCAAGACATAGCGATGACGGCGTCGGAGGTGGGAGGTCGGATATTGGTGGCCGAAGACAATCCAGTCAACCAGGAGGTTGCACTTGCCATGCTGGAGTCGTTGGGGTGTCGAGTGGATATCGTGTGCACCGGGCAGGAGGCTGTTGAGGCCGCGTCGCGTGTCCCATACGACCTGATCCTCATGGATTGCCAAATGCCCGGGATGGACGGCTATGCGGCGACGCGCTCAATCCGCCGCCACGAGCGACAGGGAATGAGACGAATTCCGATTGTCGCCCTGACGGCTCATGCGTCGAAGGGAGATCGTGCGATGTGTGTTGCCGCTGGGATGGACGACTATCTCAGTAAACCTTATACGCAACAGAAGCTTCAAGCGATAGTGCAGCGTTGGCTGGCGATGTTTCTCTCCACTGCCCCTGCCTTGTCCGAGGCACTTCGACAAGGGACTTCCGCTTCGTCCGGTCCTCCGCATTACAGAGAACCAGTCGTCCTTGACCGTCGCGCTTTCGATGCGATTCGGGCGCTCCATCGCAATGGCAGGCCGGATTTTCTCGCCCGATTGATTGAGAAGTATGTCGCATCGTCAACGGAATACATCGTGTCGATCCGACGTGCGGTCGCAGCCTGCGACGCCACGGCGCTCTGGCAAGCGGCCCATGCATTGAGGTCGAGCAGTGGCATGATTGGTGCGTCCATGTTCGCGGAGTTGTGCCATGATTTGGAGCTATTGGGGCGGGCTGCGACGCTCGATCGGGCCCCTGAAGTGCTGAGCAAGCTGGAAGCATCCTTTCGGAACGTATGCGCGGCTTTGGAAGTGGAAGCGGGCAAACGACACTGATATGGAACCTCAAGTACCACAAACGGTAGCGCGGGTTCTTGTCGTCGATGACGACGCCTTCGTTAGGATGGTCGTGAGCGAGGTGCTCAGACAATCTGGGCTTGAAGTCTGCGAGGCGGAGAGTGGGGCGCAGGCGTTGGACCTGTTTGCTGCCTCTCGGCCAGATATCGTGCTGCTGGATGTCGTGATGCCGGGGCTCGATGGCTTTGCCACCTGTACGAAGTTGCGCGGGTGCGTCGGAGGCAGCCGAGTGCCCATTCTGGTCATGACGGGACTCGACGATCCGGAATCGATCGCCCGTGCGTACGAGCTGGGCGCGACGGATTTCATCACGAAGCCGCTCAATCCGGCGATCTTGAGTAACCGTGTGCGATATATGCTGCGCGGGAGCCACACCTTGGATGCGCTGCTCAGGAGCGAAGCGCGGTTAGGCTTCGCGCAACGGATCGCCAAAATTGGTAACTGGGAATGGCGTCCGGACACGAATCAGTTTACGGCGTCAAATGAGCTCTGTCGCCTAATGGGCATTCGACCCGAGGACTTTGGTGGAACGTTTGATGCGTTTCTCCATCTGGTGCATTCGGAAGATCGAGACCGGGTGGAGGAGGCGTTGAAGGGCATTTTGAGGAGGCGAGTCCCGTGCAATATCGATCATCGCCTTGTGCTGCCGAACGGCGCGGATGTGACGGTCAACCTACAGGCGGAGGCGGTGTTGGATGACCAAATGAAATCGCTGGCAATCCACGGGACGGCTCAAGACATCACCGATCGGAAACAGTCTGAGCAAGAGATTCATCGTCTGGCCTATTTCGATAGCCTGACGGGACTGCCGAACCGAGTATTGTTCAAAGATCGACTGGCGCAGGCCCTCGCGCACGCGCACCGCCACCGAATCATACTGGCCACGCTCTTTCTTGACTTGGATCGCTTTAAGGTCATTAACGATACATTGGGCCACGATACCGGCGACTTGCTCCTGAAAAGCGTGGCGGAGCGTCTGGCCGATTGTGTGCGACACAGTGACTCCATCTGCCGGTCTGGCGGAGAAGCGGGGAATCATTCACTGGCGCGATTGGGTGGCGATGAGTTTACCGTGCTGCTCACAAATCTCCGTGAGGTGCAGGATGCCGGAAAAGTGGCCCGCCGAATTGTGGATTCGCTCGCACAATCCTTCTCGATCGAAGGACGAGAAATCTTTGTCACAGTCAGTATAGGGATCGCGATCTTTCCGGATGATGGGGACTCAGTAGATGTCTTGCTGAAAAATGCGGATACCGCTATGTATCACGCCAAGGAACATGGCCGGAATAATGCTCAGTTCTATTCCAACACCTTTAATGCTGCTGCGCATGAGCGGCTAATCTTGGAAGGAGAACTCCGCTATGCCATAGTGCGAGAGGAGTTCGTGGTCTATTACCAGCCGCAGATTGATCTGCAGACGGGTGGGATTATCGGTGCAGAAGCCCTGGTGCGGTGGCAGCATCCTCAGCGAGGACTCTTGCCTCCAGCGGAGTTTCTGCCAGCCGCCATCGATACGGGTCTGATCAGAGCGATCGATGAATGGGTACTGCGAACGGCCTGTCGGCACAATCAGACATGGCAGCTATGCGGCAAGGTCCCGGTGCACATTTCCGTCAATCTTTCTCACTCATTATTCCATAGCAAAACGTTGGTGTCGGTCGTGGACGAAGCCCTCCGACAGACGGGGTTGATGCCCGCTTGCCTGAAGTTGGAACTGACCGAGTCGATCGCCATGCGCAATGTGGATGCGTCGATCGTCTTGCTGACCACGTTGAGGGCGATGGGGGTGCAGCTCTCCGTCGACGATTTTGGGACCGGCTATTCGTCCCTCAGTTATCTGCAGCGGTTGCCGATCAACATGGTAAAGATCGATCAATCGTTTATCCAAGAAATCCTGACCCAGGCCAGTCCAGTCCCAATTGTGCGAGCGATCATCGCGATGGCCCACAGCCTCAGTCTCCAGGTGCTCGCGGAAGGGGTCGAGCGGGAGACCCAACGGACAGTGTTGCTTGAGCTGGGATGCGATCAGGCGCAAGGTTATATCTTCGGTCGGCCGATGCCGGAAGAGGCATTTGCCGCGTTACTCCCCCCCGTCCATCTACGCAAAGCCGGTTGATTTCATTCCCAGGCTACCTACTGATAGAGAAGCAATTGACGGGGATGAATAGAAGGAGAACCACAAAAATATGCGGGTTCCGTGCGTTTTCGAGGCTGGCGACGCGTCTCCTGGTCAATCTGCTTCAAGGCCTCTAATTGACTGGAGAGGACTTCAATCTGTTTGGATTGTGCCGCGATAGTCCGTTGAAGACGTTGCTTGCATGCCTATCCGCATAGGCTGCATGCCCATACCCCAGGCGCCGACTCGGAAATGCTGCTGGCACTCTATCACGCACATTCTAGCGTGTTGCATCAGAATCCCGAAAGCCCGATTCCTCCCTCAACTCGCTAACACACCTAGCCCTGGGAACGGCTCCATCTGCATCTGCGCCAGCTATGTGTCCGGGCCAGGTACAGATCGGCTCAAGCTGTCAGTTAAAAGTGGTAGCCGACGCTAAAGGCAAGGATGTTCGCGTTATAATCTGCTGACACGTTTAACCCAAAT
>DATDFW010000380.1:0-3119 GCA_036522375.1 Nitrospiraceae bacterium | reverse complement strand
CATCACGTACGGGCTGAGGCGTCCGCGCGCTCAAGCCGGGCAACTGATGGAAGTGACGACAAATCCATCTGCACTCCATGCATCGTAGCCAAATTGCACCGACGTAGCTAGTTCCTTGACTACGAGAGAGCCAACGGTCATGCTTCGGAAACCTGACTTACGTCCAGCCGGGAGGGAGAATGAGGATTACCGAGGTGCGGTCGCATTTGGTCGACCTCGGGGTCACGATGCAGTACCGCGCGGATGTGGCTCCGGTCCAACTTCAATGCCTGCTCGTGCGGATAGTGAGCGATGAAGGCCTTGAAGGCTTCTCCCAACCTCTGTCATTGGGCAGCGGAGCGTCTCTTGCCCACGGGGTGGCCGGTCTGGCTCGCGCCACTGTCGTTGGCGAGGATCCGCGATACCCGGAGCGCATCTGGCAAAAACTATGGGCCGCGAATCGAATTGGCACGATCTCAAACTTGGTCCATAGCGCCATTGATATCGCCGTGTGGGATCTCGCGGGCAAGATCGCTGGCCTGCCTCTCTATATGATGCTCGGCGCCTATCGAGATTCGGTGCGCGCTTACGCAAGCACCCCTACCCTTGCCGACACCGATGCCTACATCAATTTGTGCCAACAGTTGGTTAAGGACGGTTTTCGGGCGATTAAGCTCCACGGATGGGGCGAACCAGAACGCGATATCGAAGCGTGCGAGGCTGTGCGCCACGCAGTCGGGCCAAAGATCGCGCTCATGCTGGACGTTGTCGGTGCGTACGACCGCGCCTCAGCCCTGCGTGTCGGGCGCGAGCTCGATCGACTGCACTTCGAATGGTTCGAGGAGCCGATACTCGACCATGATTTGGCCGGCTATCGCGATCTATGCAACAGCCTGGATATTCCTATTGCCGGTGGCGAAGTCTTAGGTGGCGGAATATACGACTATGCCACGTTGCTCTCAATGCAGGCACTGGATATTGTCCGCCCCAGCGCGTCATTAATTCGAGGCATTACTCCAATGCGTAAGGCGGCCGCCATGGCGGAAGCCTTCAATGTGCGTTGCGAGCCGAACAGCTACGGGACGCCCCTGACACTGGCGGCTAATTTGCACGTAATCTGCACCATCAAGAATTGCGACTACCTTGAAATTCCGGTTCCTCGGGGTGCACTCGAGACGCTGGCCGTGGGCGCCCTGCCTCTGACGGCGGAAGGGGATGTGCAAGCCCCGCAGAAACCGGGTCTCGGCGTGGACATTGACGTCGAGGACTTGGAACGCCGTACCGTTGCCGTCGTGTGAGCCTGAAGGGGGAAATCATCGTTGCCAATTAAACCGGTTGCCAAGATTTGGATGGACGGCCAGATGCTGGACTGGGAACAGGCCACTGTCCATGTGTTGACACATTCATTGCACTACGGCAGCGGAATGTTCGAAGGTATCCGCGCCTATGACACACCGCGTGGCCCAGCTATTTTCAGGCTGGATGACCACTTGGCAAGACTTTACCGCACGGCTTCAATTCTCCTGACAAGCATTCCGTTTGCGCAGAATGAGCTGCGCGAGGCGGTCCGCAATGTGGTTCTGGACAACGGCTTACGCGACTGTTACATCCGCCCACTTGTATTCCGCGGTTTCAGCGAGATGGGACTTAACTTGGCGATCACGCCCGTACAGGTAGCTGTGATCGCTTGGCCCTGGGGAAGCTACCTCGGCGCAGAGGGTCTTAAGAAGGGTATTCGCGTAACTGTCTCCTCCTGGCGTCGTCAAGACCCAAACGTCATCCCGCCGGCAGCGAAGGGCACCGGCCAGTACTTGAACTCGGTTCTCGCCAAGACCGAGGCTATGCGCGCTGGTTTCGATGAAGCCCTGATGCTCAACCTGGACGGCTATATCGCCGAGGGATCTGGCGAAAATGTATTCACGGTAAGCAACGGTGCTCTATTTACTCCTCCCGAGTCCGCCGGGGTCTTGGTAGGAATCACGCGCGAGACCGTCATGCGTCTGGCGCGCGATATGGGTTACGACGTTAAGGAACGAGATCTGGTTCGATCTGACGTCTACACTGCTGATGAGCTCTTCTTCTGCGGGACAGGCGCTGAGATCACTCCCATACGAGAAGTTGACAACCGAATGGTTGGTGACGGTTCCCCCGGCCCGATTACGAAGCGCATCCAGGACATGTTTTTCAGCGTGGTCACAGGCCACAATCCTCAGTACGACGATTGGCTGACGTACGTTGACTAACGATTAGTCGGAGATCGCTCAACTAGATCCTGCGATCGCTGCGCTCGACGCGCAAAGTCACGGATTGTCGAGGGTTCGAGGTATACCCGACTTTCAGAATCACATGACTGGCTCCCGGCTGTGCCAATCGGTTAGCTGCTGGTAAGTGTGCCCCACACGGAAGATAGTTGATTCGTCGAATGGCTTGCCGATGATCTGCATCCCGATAGGCAGGCCATCAGGCGAGAATCCGCATGGCACGGACATCGACGGAAAGCCCGTCAGGCTTGGAACTCCTGTGTACTGCATGATCGCTGAGAGCATGTCCTCTTCCTGGCCGTCTTCGATGACGACCTTCATTGCACCAACCGGTGTTGCGACGAATGGCAAGGTCGGGCAGATGAAGACGTCCACCTGCTGGAACGCCTCCATGAACTCATGTCGGAGCAAGGTTCGGTAGCGCTGCGCCTGTAAATAGTGCGTGGCGAGCAGCATCTCCCCCACCTCGAGGAGCGTTCGTACATCGGCTCCGTAATCCTGCGGTCTGCTCCGCAGCCATTCCTGGTGATAGGTGCTTGGCTCCGCCGACTCGATCGTCAGCTGGGCAGAGATGTTGCCGTGAATGTTCGCAATCTCTGCCTCGACCACCCGCGCCTGTGCCCCTTCCAGCGCTTTCAACGCACTCCGGACCGCGTCGTGAACAGGCGGCTGGAGGTGTGAGAAGAAGTAGTCGGGCACAATGCCGATGCGAATGCCCTTGACCCCGCGCTCGAGGTGGCTGAGGTAGTCGGGAACCGGAACTCGGGCCGATGCCTCGTCGTTAGGGTCGTGGCCCGCTATGACCTGAAACATCGTGGCGCAATCCGCCACCGTTCGCGCCATGGGGCCCGCTGTATCCATGCTCCAGGCGAGAGGCAC
>DATDFW010000379.1:0-5684 GCA_036522375.1 Nitrospiraceae bacterium | reverse complement strand
ACTTCTGAACCGGCCTGGGTGAACCGGAAGATATTATCCACGAAGAGCAGCACGTCCTGCTTTTCTTCGTCGCGGAAAAATTCGGCGACAGCTAGGCCGGTCAAGGCGACACGTAGACGTGCGCCAGGTGGCTCGTTCATCTGGCCATAGACCAGCGAGACCTTCGACTTAGTAAAGTCCTTTGGATCGATGACCTTTGATTCCTGCATTTCGTGCCAGAGGTCGTTGCCTTCACGAGTCCGCTCCCCTACACCTGCAAAGACCGAGAAACCACCGTGATGTAAGGCGATGTTATTGATGAGCTCCATGATGATGACGGTCTTGCCAACTCCGGCACCACCGAAGAGACCGACCTTGCCGCCTTTGCTGTACGGTTCGAGAAGATCGACCACCTTGATGCCGGTTTCAAGGACTTCAGTCTTCGTATCCTGATCTTCGAGTCTCGGGGCAGGCCGGTGAATGGGATAGGTCTTTGCAGTTTTAATAGGGCCCATTTCATCGACAGGTTCGCCCAACACGTTGATGAGTCGCCCCAGTGTCTCGCGCCCAACCGGCACAGAAATCGGCGCCCCTGTATCCTGTACATCCATCCCACGCGTCAGACCGTCGGTCGTAGACATTGCGATACCCCTGACACGGTTTTCACCAAGATGCAGGGCGACTTCGAGTGTGATGCGAACAGACGGTGTGCCCGCGGCTTTATTCTCTTCCTGATTCACTTTGAGGGCATTATAAATGTTAGGCAGTTGTCCGGGAGGGAACTCCACATCGACCACCGGTCCGATGACCTGAATGACTTTTCCTATGCTCACAGCTCACTCCTTCTTCAACATGGCGAACTATTTCAGCGCTTCGGCACCGCCGACAATATCCATCAGTTCTTTCGTAATGGCGCTCTGGCGGGTCTTATTGTAATGCAGGGTCACTTTTTTGATCAGTTGTCCTGCATTCCGGGTCGCGCCGTCCATCGCTGCCATTCTGGCGCCATGTTCGGCTGCGGCTGATTCCAACAGGATGCGAAACGTCTGCGTTTGGAAATGTTTCGGAATAAATGCGTTCAAGAGGGCAGCTTCGTCCGGTTCATACAGATAACTGCCGCCGGTCGTGCCTTTTGGCTGCGCCGTCCCAAACTCAGCTGCGGCATCGACTGGGAACAGCTTTTCAACGATCACCCGCTGTTGAATGGCTGATTTGAACTCGTTATAGACAATGTGGAGTTCGTCAAACGTGCCCTTGGCGAAGTGGTCAGTCAGATCGCCACCAATGTCGATGGCATGTTCGAATGAGAGCTTATCGAAGATGCCGGTCCACTCTTGCCTGATTGCCCAGGTGCGCCGGCGAAAATAGTCACGACCTTTGCGTCCCACGATGCTCAAATTGACTTGTAACCCCCGAGCCTCGCATTCCCGCACAAATTCCGTGGTTTTCCGCGCGATATTGCCATTGAATCCGCCGCACAGCCCACGATCGCTCGTAACGACAAGCACTTCGACTTTCTTCCCTTCTCGCTTCTGCAGGAGTGGGTGTGAAGATCTGTTCACCCGCTGGCTCAAATTGCTAAGCACACCCCGCATCTTGAGGGCGTAGGGACGCGCGGACAGAATGCGATCCTGCGATCGTTTCAGCTTCGCCGCCGCCACCATCTTCATAGCTTTGGTAATCTTTTGTGTATTTTTAAACGCCGCAATTTTACGACGTAGCGATTGAAGACTCGGCATTGTGTTTTAGTTTTCAGAAATCAGCGTGCAGCTTTCAGCGTATGACTGGAAACGACGCACTGCTACTTGGCGCCATACCCCATTTTCTGTTTAAAGTTCACGATCATCTCTTTCAGTCTGCTGGCAACCTTTTCATCAATCTTGCCGATGCTGACAAGGTCTTTCTTGAGATCCGGATGGTGCTGTTGAACGTAGTGCAGCAGGTCAGCTTCAAATTGTTGTACTTTATCCACAGGGACATCGTCCAGGTAGCCGTTCACACCGGCGTATATCGACAGTACTTGATCGGCGACCGGCATGGGTTTGTATTGTCCCTGTTTGAGCAACTCCACCATGCGAACGCCGCGTGCGAGTTGCATCTGCGTCGCTTTGTCAAGTTCACTACCAAATTGTGCGAACGCTGCCATTTCCCGATACTGTGCGAGGTCGAGCCGAAGGGTGCCAGCCACCTGCTTCATGGTCTTGATCTGAGCCGAGCCTCCAACGCGGGAGACCGACAGTCCTACGTTAATCGCGGGACGAATACCGGAGTAGAATAGATCGCTGCCAAGATAAATCTGTCCATCGGTTATCGAAATGACATTGGTCGGAATATAGGCGGACACGTCACCGGCTTGCGTTTCAATGATCGGCAGTGCGGTCAGGCTTCCCCCGCCGAGGTTGTCGCTAAGCTTGGCCGCACGCTCCAACAACCGCGAGTGCAGATAAAACACGTCGCCCGGATAGGCTTCGCGGCCCGGAGGGCGCCGCAACAATAGAGACAATTGGCGATAGGCCACAGCATGCTTGGAAAGATCGTCATACACGATCAGCGCATGTTTGCCGTTGTCCCGGAAGGACTCGCCGATGGCGGCACCGGAGAAGGGCGCAAGATATTGCATGGGTGCCGCATCGCTCGCGCTGGCCGCGACGACGATGCTGTAGTCCATCGCATGGCTTTCTTCGAGCGTCTTAACGACGCGTGCCACGGTTGACCGTTTCTGGCCGATGGCGACATAGATACAAAAGACGCCGAGACCCTTTTGATTGATGATCGTATCGACGGCAATGGCGGTCTTACCAGTTTGCCGATCGCCGATGATCAATTCACGCTGTCCGCGACCGATTGGGATCATCGCGTCGATGGCCTTGATGCCCGTTTGCAAGGGTTCGCGGACCGATTGACGTGTGTTGACTCCGGGTGCCACGACCTCAATACGGGAGGACAGTGATGATTTGATTGGGCCCTTTCCATCAATCGGCTGGCCGATTGCATTCACCACACGCCCAATCAAGGCATCGCCGACGGGAATCTCTGCGATACGTCCCGTCCGCTTAACCGGATCGCCTTCCTTGACGCCAACGTCGTCGCCCATAAGCACTGCTCCGACGTTGTCTTCCTCAAGGTTCAGCGCAATCCCGTAGAGGCCGCCGGGGAACTCCAGCATTTCGCCAGCCATGGCTCCATTGAGACCATAGACCTTCGCAATCCCATCTCCGACCTGGATGACAGAGCCGGTCTCCTTGACGTCGACCTGTTTGTCGAAGCCTTTGATCTTCTCTTTGATGATCGAACTGATTTCTTCTGCCTTGATCTGCATTGCTACTCCTTAGTCAACAGACTCTGCATCGCTTGTAATCGCCCACTGACAGTGCTATCGACCACCGTGCTGCCAAGATGGATCTGCATACCGGCAAGGTGGCGGGCATCTGTGTGAAAGGTAATGTCAACTTGGCGCTTGAGCATATTGCGCAAGCGGGTACTGATTCGATCTTGTTCAGCCGGGGGTAAGGCTGTAGCTGAGGATACGGTGATCTGCTGGATGCCTTTCGACGCATCGGCAAGTCTTGCGAAGGCCTCGGCGATTTCAGGAAGATAACCGACGCGATTCTTTTTGACTAACTGTCCGAGAAAGGCTTTTCCCACTGGGGGACAGCCTAGACGCGAACCGAGTTCTGCCAAGACGGTGGTTTTTACCTCGGCTCCAAAGACCGGTGATGCGATAACGTGGCGCAATGCGACGGAGTCCCTGATCGCTTGACCCAGCCCCGTTAGGGCTTCTCGGGTTGATTCGACGGTGGATGTGTCAAGTAGCTCAAACAACGCCTGTGCGTAACGTCGCGCCACTGCTGGCTTTATCACTATTGGGATCCGTTCGGTCTTCTATTGGACAAGATTATAAGTATTCGTGCTCTTGCACGAAAAGCCGCGCGCAAAGTTAGCATTCGCAGATAAGTACTGTCAATACGATGGCATAGGTTATACCGATAGCTAGAACGATTGAATGATCCCGCCACCGAGCACGTGATCATTTCGATAGAAGACTGCTGACTGTCCTGGGCTCAAGGCTCGCTGTGGCTCGTGAAAAACAATTCGAAGCATTTGCCCTGAGAGTGACTGCAGAGTTGCCGGAGTGACTGGTGAGGCATAACGGACTTTGACCATGACCTCCGTTGATCCAGTAAGAAGGGAAGAATCATAGAGATTGAGATCTGCAACGTCACATTGACTGCGGCGCAGAGACTCTTCTGCTCCAAGTACAACGGTGTTAGTGGCGGGCAATACTTCGTGAACATAAAGCCTACGACCTGTCGCAATACCGAGACCTCGTCGTTGACCTGGTGTGTAGAAGGCAATCCCCTCATGGTCTCCTAAGTATCGGCCGGCCTCATCAACGAAGGAACCTGGCTTCTTAGCGGCAGGCGCTTCCTTTTCGATAAAGGTTCGATAATCACCGTGGCTCACGAAACAGATTTCCTGGCTCTCCTTCAATTCATCTACCGGAAGGCCTAAGATCTCGGCTTCCTTCCATACGTCTGCCTTCTGCATGTCCCCCACGGGAAAGAGAAGACGACTGAGCCATGACTGACGAAGACGATAAAGGAAATAGCTTTGATCCTTCTTGAGATCAGTTGCTCGCTGAAGCGTTGTTAGCCCTTGGGTTTTGCCAATGCGAACGTAGTGACCAGTAGCTATGAGATCGATCCCGCGTGTGTCCGCAAGCTCAATGAGCCCCCGTAGTTTGACCCGCTCATTGCAGCGGACGCAGGGATTAGGTGTTGTGCCCTCAAGATAGCCGGCAACAAAGTCCTTGATGACTCCGGTCCGAAACGTTTCTCGAGTGTCGACCACCTCATGGGGGATCTTTAATGTCTGCGCGACGTATCGGGCGATGCCGACTTTGCAGCATCCTCGTTCTTCCCAACGCTTGGAGACCGCGACTGTTTCATCCTCATGTTCCCACACCTGAAGCGTGATGCCATGAACGTCAAAGCCCTGGCGAACCAGAAGCGCTGCGGCGACAGAACTGTCTACACCACCGCTCATGCCGAGGAGGACCGTTGGGCGAGCCATAAGGCCGCCATTGTACTGAGGAGAGAGGGAAAGGGCTAGTGGGTGCTCCCTCTAGCTAATGAGCGGATGCGAGAAGACCGGGAGAGACATCGACCGAGAGGGTGTGTTCGTTGCTCCAATGATGAGCACCCATGTCACACATTCCATGGAATTGTGAGCCTTCTTCGATTGCAATGACAGGTGTCCGAATGTCGCCAACAAGAACGCCTGGCTTTAGGATTTGAATCTTTTCAATGGCCGTAATGGTCCCATGGATCTTGCCGCTGTTCATGAGCACTCCGGCGCATATGATGCCTTCGATCACGGCGTGCTCTCCAACAATTAATGTTCCAGTTGTATGAATCTCGCCTTCAACGCGCCCATCAACCCGAACGGTGCCATCAAAAGTTACGACTCCCTTGAAGTCAGCCCCTTTCCCCAAAAGCGTAAAGTTCTCGCTGTGCTGTTCGACTTGTTGGTTCCGTTCTTTCGCTGCCCACATGATCGCCTCCTAAGATGTTTCCCGCATGTATGACTCAACACCACAAAGCGAGAAAAGGTTAAAATACCTACATATTAATACCCCCTATCCATTGACTCGTTTAATGGCAGGAGGCATGATCATTCCGACGGCGTGCAGTGAAACCTCCAGA
>DATDFW010000378.1:0-3815 GCA_036522375.1 Nitrospiraceae bacterium | reverse complement strand
TGGGTAAATCCGGGTTGATTGGGCAGAAGATCGCCGCTACGATGGCAAGCACCGGGACGCCGTCGTTTTTTCTTCATCCAGCCGAAGGGCTGCATGGCGACCTTGGCATGTTGGCGCGCCGCGATGTGCTCATCGCGATTTCGAACAGCGGAGAGACGCAGGAGATCTTGCAGCTCTTGCCCTTTATGGATCGCATGGGCATACCCGTCATGGCGATTGTCGGCCGCAAGGGTTCGACGCTGGCCAAGAACAGCGCCATTGCGTTGGATGTCTCGGTCGCAGAAGAGGCCTGCCCCATGGGACTTGCCCCGACGGCGAGCACGACCGCTTCGCTGGCAATGGGCGATGCCTTGGCCGTCGCGTTGCTCGAAAAACGGGGGTTCAAGGAGCAGGATTTTGCACAATTTCATCCAGGTGGGACACTCGGACGTCGTTTACTGGTGAAAGTGCGGGACCTCATGCACAGGGGACAAGAGGTTCCACAAGTAGGGGAGGCGGTTTTAGCCTCGGTGGCCATTCTCGAAATGTCGGCCAAAAAGCTTGGTATGACCACGGTTGTCGATCGAGCCGGTGGGCTTATAGGGGTCATTACCGATGGCGACCTGCGGCGCTTTGTCCAACAGGGCGGGGATTTCTCCAAGATCACCGCTGGGGCCTTGGCCTCACGCCGTCCCAAGTTGATCGGACCTGATGAATTGGCTGCCAAAGCGGTCAAAATGATGGAACGGTATTCTATTACTACGCTCGTCGTCGCGGACAACACCAAGCGAATAGCCGGGATCGTGCATCTGCATGATTTGCTGAAACACGGCATCGTCTAACCCAGGATGCTGAAAATGTCCGCCAGCTTCGTTCTCGGTTCATCGAAATCCTCAACGTACCCTCCCAGGGTACGCTTCCGGTTTCGATTCGCCTGCGGCCTTGCTGGACGGACATTTTGAGCATCCTGTAGGTTATTCATCAGTGGTGCTACAATGTTTCTCCCGAGACTGACTGAGAAAGTAGGGTACTGATGAATCGCGTATTGTCGGCATGGAAATCGGTCGGGCAGGAATCGCTCAACCTGCCGAATGTCATTACGCTCACACGCATCCTCTTGATCCCTGTGTTCGTGGTGCTATTTGCCACTCCGACACCAGACCGATCCATCAGCGCGGCGCTCATCTTTATCGTCGCAGCGTTCACAGACTTGCTGGATGGCTATCTCGCTCGCCGTAACGGCCAAGTGACCACACTCGGAAAACTGCTCGATCCCATTGCCGATAAATTGTTGGTCCTCTCAGCCTTAATCCTCCTGGTCAATGTCGATCGTGTAAGTGCACTGGTTGCAATCCTGATCATTGCGCGTGAAGTCGCAGTCACGGGCATCAGGGCCATTGCAGCAGGCGAGGGGATGGTGATTGCGGCTGAGACGACGGGCAAGTACAAGATGGCGCTGCAAGTCGTGGCAATCGTATTGTTGATCCTTGAGAATACATTCATGTCTGATTTTGGCAATTTACACCTCGCCGGTATCGTAACGCTGTATCTGTCGCTGGTGCTTGGCTATGTCTCAGGCGGTCAATATGTATGGAGTTTCTGGAAACAAGTCGTGGCGAAGGGACTCTGACAGAATACCGGAAACCGTGCGAGAGGCGTGAGACGCGGTAGGTTGAGGGCGAGGTGAAGGTTGAGCGAAAACACGATTTTTTCATTTCAGCCTTGGCCTCAGCTTCAGCGTAACCTTCCAATAGCGCCGGCAGACTTTTTACTCACCCTCCTAGTGTGAACATCCTGCTAGCGCGATTCATCTAACTCCTCAGGCAATACCTCATGGATCATCAAGTGCTGGTCGCAGTGCTCGTGGTCGTCGGCTATCTGCTGGGGGCCATTCCCTTCGGCATTGTGGTATCCAAGGCGATGGGCCTGCCTGATCCACGAACGGTTGGGAGCAAGAACATCGGTTTCACGAACGTCCTGCGTGTGTCTGGCAAGACAGCGGGCATCCTCACTTTGGTCGGTGACATGGGCAAGGGGTGGGTGGTGAGTTGGGCTGCGATGCAGTGGCTCAACATTGAATCCTACATCATGATCGTCGCATTGTCGCCAATTCTCGGACACCTCTTTTCGCCCTTTCTGGGCTTCAAGGGTGGAAAGGGGGTAGCGACGGCCGTGGGAGTGGTGTTAGGTCTGTCTCCTCCTATTGGACTCCTCTTGCTATTGATCTGGCTGGGAGCCGTAGCAATCTGGCGCTACTCATCTGGTGGCGCGCTGGCAGCCTTCGCGTGCCTTCCGATCGTGGCCATTGTGAATGAACAGCGGCAGGAGTTTCTGGTCTTTTCCCTAATTGTCACGGGGCTGATTTGGATCAAGCATAAGGAGAATATTGTCAGGCTGTGGAAGGGGACGGAGAGTAAAATAGGCCAAAAGAAACAGGAAAGGGAATAGGGAGGAGATAGGGGGCGGTTGTGGCGTCCTTCTTGCCCGTGGAACGCGCACGATAACATAGTGCTCGTTCGGCATGCGCAGTGCACGACCACCCCAACCACTCCCTATTTTACTTTGTAAGGGTCACAGGGGGAATCCCAGGATGCCTGTCCACATCTCGTCATTGACACGTTCCCAGTAGACGGAATACCTTGTGGCAAAACGTGTAGCGTTTTCTTGCCAATATCCTGCCGGGCGCTTGGCGTGCAGCTAACTCTGTGGATTCTGCTGAGGAGGGTGTGACGATGATGAACGGTAAGGCATGTCATTCGTATGGGGCTTCTCTTGGATTCTCTGTATCCATTGTCGTATTGGGTCTTTCTTTGATCGGTTGTCCTCAACCGATACCGAGGGTCGCGATTCCAAGTTCTGATCCGTCTCCCCCAACCATGATGTGGGAGACATACAATATGTTGACGAAGGAGAGTGGACAGATTGTCAAAGATGGCCACTCTCTTGATGTACCTGCTAGCGAACAATACGTGTTGACGCTGGCCGTTGAAGATCTTAATAGTGGCGTGAAAGATGTCACTCTGAACGGAAACGTTCAATACACGTGCGAACAAGGTGGCCAGGTCGAGAACAAGAAATTCCCTCTGGAAACGCAGGAAATGAAGCCTACTCCCGACCAGGAGAATAAAGTGCCTGTTACGGCTTCGCTTGTGTATGCCGTGGAATTCGGCAAAATGGGATGTAAGGAAAATTGGACGTTTGGCGGAGGGAAACTGTCTCTGGTGGGGAAGGCACATAATTTCGTTGGCGGAGCTGAGATGAGGACGCTGCACGTGAACTTGAAGAAGCATGTCTCACAATAAATATCTGAAGAAAACCTCCAATCTCATACTTCCTTTTGACCCAGGGAACTAGGGGGCTTTTATTGTGCGCGCCGAACGAGCACAGACACATCTGGCATGTTCTCCGAGCAAGAAGGTAGGTCTAATGGTTTCCCATCCTTCCATTATCCTCTAATATCGAATCTGTTTTTCAATATGCTGGGTTTGTATCATTCAAACGGGGAAGGTGAATGGGGGTATATTGGTGAAGGAGGGCTACAGGTTGATCATTGTCGATAAAGCTGGTGTCTTGGTCTCTGAATTTCAGCTGACGGAGAATGCCCTGGCTCAGCCGGAGGCCTTCGTCGCGGCTATCAGACAGTCGATCGACGATCTAGAAGAGGAAGACCTCTGACACGATGGCGACGGTTTGAGATGGCCCTGGAATACCAGACACGTGGCTTAGGCCCCACTCTCCTGTCGCTCAAACTCCTCCGGGCTGCGATAGCCCAAGGCCTGAGGTAAGCGCTGGCGGTTATAGAACTGGTCGATATCGTCCTCGATGGCGACCTGCGC
>DATDFW010000377.1:0-10251 GCA_036522375.1 Nitrospiraceae bacterium | reverse complement strand
GGGGCTCCCTGGCTGGAACCCTTCCATGTCCGGGAAGATGGAACGAGGAGCACAGAACCGGCAAAGCCTGGCGAACAGGGGCCCTGGAGCCTCTGTCCATCGGACTCGCCACGCAAATATTTCAATATAAATGCGATCACGTTACCGATCACGTTGAAGACGGCGACAGCCAAAACGCCTGCCATCGTGGACCCGAACGGCATGATTTTCGTGCTCCACGAAGAAGAAGCGGAAGTTCGGAGAACTCCGGCCAAGCAGGTGCCACTGGTGATCCGCGGGAATGTCTATGACTGCATAGACGTTATTTATAAGAACGAGATTCCTGACGATGAGCGGACAGGCTGGGCCAACAAAGTCAACCTCCATCCGCACTTCTTCCAGTTCGACACAAGTGCCTCGGACGGGCCCACGATCGGGTTCTCCTATGACATGTCCCTCCGGGCCTTTACGATGCTGACGGATCCGCAGCCTAAAAAGGGTATGCCGCTGCCAGCGAACAGCGTGCTGACTGCCGATGTCAAAGCTGGTGCGAGCAGTATCACTCTGACGGACGTCTCTAAGCTTCATGTGAATATCGAACTAGGCGTCGCGATGGACGATCCCAAGTATTTCGAGGTTGCGCGGATCAAGAGCTTTAATGGCAAGACCGTGACCTTTGATAGGCCGCTGAAGTACAGTCATAAGAAGGGCGACATCGCGAGTGTAGAGTTCATCCGCGAGCGTTGGTACGTGGATGCCGATTTCGGGACGGTCTACTGGCACGACCATGTGTTCGGGACGGATACCTGGGGACATGGGTTGTTCTCGGCCTTCATCACCGAGCCGCCGCGCTCCACCTATCATGATCCGGTGACCGGCAAGGAGATCCGGAGCGGCCCTGTCGCCGACATCCACACGCTGGAGCCGGTATCGGCGCACATCCGTGGCAGTTTCCGTGAGGTCATGATGCACATCATGGACAGCAACGCCCGTGCGGCGGAGCTGATTACCACGGACAATCCACAAGCCAAGATCGGTGCGGTGAGCGTGGATGGTCCTCCATCGCACAAATTTCCAGAGCGCATTAATAAGTCCGCACTGTCGTTCTTGAACGGTGGCGAAGCCACGACCGGGAGTGGCTATAGTATGCGGGTTGAGCCATGGAGTGTGCGGTTGGTTAACGATCCTGATCCATCCAAAGTCTTCGTCTCCGGTATCCATGGAGATCCGGGGACACCATTGCTACGGGCCTACCTCGGAGATCCGATCATGGTCCGGGCATTGGTGGGCTCAGCAAATGAGGTCCATACCTGGCACGTGACGGGTCACTGGTTCCCCATGGAACGGTATGGAGTAACAGCGATGCCCCGCAGCACGATTCACCTGGCGATCGGTGAACGCTACGATCCGGCTATTCCAGCGGCCGGCGGCCCGCAAAAGATGGCGGGGGACTACCTCTACCACAGCGGCCGGGCTTCGCACTTTGCTGAAGGGAGTTGGGGCATCATCCGGGTTTTCGACGAGTTGCAGCCGGGCTTGAAACCCTTGCCCAGCCGCGAACAGATTGAGAAATCAGCTCCGTCAGTCTGTCCGGCAGATGCGCCAGTAAAATCCTTCAACGTCCTGGCCGTTGACCAGGCACTTCGTTACAACGACGGAACTCCGGGCGTAATGGAAGTGGACATGGAACGCAAGATGGTGTTGGAGAACACCGAGGGTAAGATGTATGTCCTGGAAGGCGATCTGACCCGGGTGAAAGCGGGCGAGCTCAAGCCCAGTCCACTCACCCTCCACGTGAACGTGGGCGACTGCGTCAAGATCAATCTCAAGAACCAAATGGCCAAGGAACGGGCCGGTTTCCACGTGGACATGATGGCCTTCGATCCGAAGGATTCATTTGGTGCCAATGTCGGCAACAATCCGGGAGACCAAACGGTTGCGCCGGGCCAAAGTCGCACATTTACGTACTATGCGCACCCCCAGTACGGCGAGTTGGCTGCCATGATTCAAGATTGGGGTAACGTGGTGGAGAATCCACGGAACGGCCTGTTCGGATCCATCATCATCGGTCCGAAGGGCTCAACCTATCGGGATCCGGTAACTGGCACCGACCTGACGATGCGGAGTAGCTGGCGCGCTGATGTCATCGTGAATCGGGCGATTCCAGGGAACGAGAACCGGAAAAACTACCGGTCGTTCTCGCTCATGTTCCAAGATGAAGATAACATCCTCGGTGTCAGCTTTATGCCTTACCTCCAGCAAAATGCCGGCATCAGTGCCGTGAACTATCGGGCTGAGCCGACAGCCTATCGGCTCGACAAGGGTTGTGAAGCAGCTTCGGTCTTCAGTTGTACGAAGACCGGAGACCTTCCGGCGACGCCGGTGCTGGCAGCCCACGTAGGCGATCCCGTAGCAGTCCATGTACTTGGTGTGTTCAGTGAGCAGGTTCAGCTCTTTACCCTGGACGGTCATGAGTGGCCGCACGAGCCCTATATGGTTGGTGCGGATCAGGTGAGCACTATGGAGTTCGGGGGCTCCGAGGTCATCAACGCCTATCTGAATGGTGGGGCAGGAGGACCGAACCGCATGGTCGGAGACTATCTCTGGAAGAATCAGCGTCCGGCCTATATGCATGCAGGCCAGTGGGGTCTCTTCAAAGTCCTCCCAGTCGGTGATAAACAGATCCTGCCGCTCATGCCTCAGGGTGCTGACACGCGCACAGCGGAAGATATCTCGGACAGCCCCGCGGTACGCACCTCCGGTGGTATGGACGTAGAGCCTCGGTAAATATGTGAGGGTTCGGGTCTGTGACTTAGACAGAGCAGCTTGGGTGGGGGAGCGTGGTATTGCTCCCCCACACTGCTTTGTGTGATGTTCACAAGGAGGTCAGCTTCAATGATGAAGAGAAGAACAAGTCCTCTCCATCTTATAGTCGGGTTGGCGGTGTCGCTATTCGGGATCGGACAGGGTGCCGCCTATGAAGTGGCGCCGGTACCGAATGGGGGCACAGTGGCAGGAACAGTCACGTTTACGGGTGAGGTTCCGCCTGCGAAGAGTTTCGAGTTGCGTCGGGCACCTGATCCCATCTTCTGCGGGGCACTCTCGGACGGCTTGGGCGATCGTCTCCTGCGCGAGGTCGTGGTTGGACAGGCAGGCAGACTCCAGGATGTTGTGGTCATGATCGAGGGAGTTCGGACTGGCAAACCATTTGCCTTCGAAGAGACCAACCTTGAAACTAACATCTGCCAGTTCGTGCCGTTCGTATCAGTCGTACGCGATCATCATCCGATAGCCGTGACGAATTTAGATCCTGTGTCCCATGATCTTCAGGTCTACGAACGGGACAATGAACATGTATTCATTATGTTCCATCGTCCAGCGTTGACAAAGACGGGAACGGCCGATGTGGTCAAATTTACCGGTGTGCGGCGGGAGATTACGATGCAATGCGGCATGCATCCCTTTATGCAAGGCCATGGTATCGCGGTCGATAATCCATACTATGCATTGACCGGACTGGATGGCACGTTCACGATTAAAGACCTTCCGGCTGGGGCCTATCGGGTGACAGCTTGGCATCCTATTCTCGGAACACAGGAACAACAGATTGCGGTAGAGGCGGGTGGCACGGTGTCAGCAGGATTCACCTTTCATGCACGCTAGTACCATGAGGACAGGATGGCGTCTCGCTGCCGCAGTTTTCCTGTTCTTCGCTGTAGCAGAAAGTGGCGCTGAATCTTCAGATACTCCATCGATCAGCCGTGTCGAAATCGTCGTTGCCGCCCAATACAAAGACCGCCTGGAGTCGCTCAAACAGGACTTTGTCGATGCTGGACTCGTCAATGTCCACGTGCAATTTGCACGAATGGGAAATCCGCCGACGAATATCGGACTGGGGTCCCAGGTCCCGGCTGACAAAGCTCGTGAAGCCATCAGGCTGGCACTGAAGTATAATCGTGCGGTTTCGATCCTCCTTCCTGAGCGTCTCTTTCCTCCCCGGTTTGTGACGATCGCCTCTTCCAATTTTGATGACACAGTCGAGTATCCCATTCAGGATGAAGACCTAAGACATCTGCTCGATACCTCGTTGACGACCGATCAGTTTCACGAATTGTATCGGCAACTGACTTCGATTCCCCTGAAGCCTACCGGCCGCTATTAGCCGGATGCTGAACATATCCGCGAACGGCAATCCTGTCTCACTCCCAAGAAGCAGGACGCAAATCTCAGATGAGGAACTGCAGCCCTCATGGGATTCGTCCGGCTTGCTCCAGCAATATTCTGCATCGGCGGCAGAGATTGCAGTTTGCGATTTCTACTGCGATTTAGATGAAGCGACGGGTATTGTCAGAGAAAGGGACTGAACATTGTGATGACTCTAGTACGTATGACCTGTATATCCCTACTTGGAGTACTGCTTCCTGTACAGGCTGTGATCGGCGCAACGGTGAAAGATATACAGGCGCAAGGCACGGCCATGATGAAGGACGCGGAGGATATGGTGGCGCACGGGGGAATGGGAGATACGAAAGCGATCGTGCATCACTGTGGAGAAGTCGTCCAGCATGCAGAAGCGATTCTCAAATCCCTCCCCCCGGCCGATCCGCACAGCAAGGAGGCTCAGTCTCATTTGCAGGAAGCGATCAAACAGTGCAAGCGGGTAGCGGAGTTCGGAGACAAGGTCGATCCGGGGGTGAGTTTGAATCCGGCAATCAAGGCCCGTGCGGCGGCACGGGAAGCGATGAAACACTTGGCGGCCCTCAGAGAGGGCGGCGCTTAGCAGGATGCTGAAAAAGCCTGTCAGCGGCGTTCTCGCTTCGCTTAGAGGCTCAACGTACCGAAGCGTACGCCTCGCCTCTTCGCTTGCTGCGGCCTTGCTGACAGGCTTTTTGAGCATCCTGCGAGTGAGGTTTCTTCTAATTAAGAACGTGTCGGCAATAGTTGTTCTGCTGTGCCGAAACGGTTCTTCTCAAGCCTGCTAGCACTTATCGAACTGCACCCGAGGACTGGTCGCCAGGCGCTGGCACAAATGGACTCACTGCATTCTGATCACGCCCAGGTTGATAGGACTCCAGGAGTTTTGTCACAAGTGGCATTACCGTCTGATTACTGGAAGCCGGGATTTTGATTCGGACTCCCCTGCCCTCGTTCCGCCCCAGGGACATAATGTGGATTTCCCTCATCTCTGTATTCGCGTCACTGCGATAGGTGAAGGTGAGTTGTTTTGCGTCGAATCCCCCGAGTGTCATGACACGATCCGGCTCCCAAGAAACTTTGATGTGCTTCGCCTCATACAATCCGGTGATTATACGCCGATGGGCTGTGACGAATTCATCGAGGGTTTGGCGACCATCTGGACTACTTCCTCCGATGACGTTCATGAATCCTGAGAGGGTGACCTGACCACCCTCGATAGGGAGAGAGAGTGTAATACCGGCCCCATCCGGCATGGGGTTGCCGGGACGCCAATCTGAGGGATACTGCGCCGAGAAACCGTACCGGCTGTTTGTGTACCTCTTCCAGGTTTTTGTATCAGATGCCTGTGCAGGAGACGTGAAAAAATCCAGGCATCCCACCCCATAGCTCACCACAAAGACGATTGAACACCAACGAATCCAGACCATCTCAATCTTGTATCTCCGTTGCAGACGTTAGAACTATACTGGAACCGGCCAGCTGATTGAAATACAACAATGTCTTGCTAGACACCACGTCAGGAAGAACCGCATTGCCAAGTCTTCTGATCGTTCTGATCATGGCGCTGACATACACATTCGTAGCGGTCATCACGAAATCGTGCTGCACATTTGCATGAATTGCGAGATATGCAAGAGATTCCATCAAGGAAAAGATCTGGGGATACGCCATGAATACCGTTTGAGCAGGCCTTTGATACACTGTTCCGTGCGCCCTTGTGTTAGTTTTAGAGACGAACGAAGGGGTGAGTCTCAAAGTTCCATATCCGCCTTGACTGAGGACCTCGTCCGGCAAGAGAACAGGTAGGGAAAGATGATGCTGATAGCCCTGCTATTGGTCGTTGTCGGTATTGTCATTTTCGGTCCACAGCTCTGGACCAAGCGGGTGTTCGCCCAATATCGTGTGCCCCGTCCAGACTATCCTGGGACCGGAGGAGAGTTGGCTCGACACCTGCTCGATCGGCTCGACATGAAACACATCAAGGTGGACACGACAGAGAAGGGCGACCATTACGATCCCGAGACCAAAACTGTCCGCCTGACCCTTGACAATTTCAGTGGCAAATCCCTCACTGCTGTCACTGTTGCCGCCCACGAAGTTGGACATGCAATTCAAGACCATATGGACTACCAGCCGCTCGCAGAGCGCACAAGGCTCATGCGGTTCGCGCAGGGGGCGGAAAAGGTCGGAGCGGTGGTCATGATGGGCATTCCCATCGCGGCAGCGTTGGCCCGGACCCCTGTGGCCGGCGTGCTCGTCCTGCTCGCCGGGATGGCGACGATGTGTATCTCAACCCTAGTGCACCTCCTCACACTTCCAGTCGAGTGGGACGCCAGCTTCAAGCGTGCCCTTCCGGTGCTCCAGCAAGGCAATTACCTGTCGTCCGATGACATGCAAGGTGCCCGTCGCATCCTCATCGCCGCCGCACTGACATACGTGGCTGCCTCTCTGGCGAGTTTGCTCAACCTGTGGCGGTGGATTGCCTTCCTTCGTCGATAGAGAGAGGACCCCGTTATAGACCCTCTTGCCCACTCACTTGTATCGTGGGGATGCGAACGAAAGAAGAGATACCGGTGTATCTCAAAGCGGGTAGAACCTCTCAGATTTGCACAACTTCACCCGGCATATCCCGGTCATGGACGGACTATCGCGTGATCGACCTGAATGACGACGGGTCCTATTGATTTCTGAGTAACAGGAGGATGTCTTTGAAAAGGGGGGTTGCATCTGTAGCCCGGCATTGATGGGGTCGCCAGATGGAAGCGGTCCATGTGCCGTGGGTGGGATGATCAGCGGATCGATGATCTCATCTGTTCGATGATCGAGCCCGGCCCTTCGGGCGTAACGATCAGCGACAATGCATTTTCACGTTTTGAAACGGAGACGAAGGAAATGAATGTCCAGTCCATCGATCTCGTGATGAACTGCGGCAGAGCGTTCATTCTTGTCTCGATCTTTCGCCGATCGTAATTGGTCGCCACTAACGTGCGGGCACCTGCATCGTTGCTTCACTCTCACGCTTCTGCTGTGATGGACTCATCGCATCCGATTCGCAAAACCGCTCGATGGAGGCGGGCGTCGATTCAACTGCACATCCGTGGTTCTGTACATTAGCCTATATGGAGTGCTTCAGCCCGACGGCGCACCTCTTCTGCTTTTTGCGATTGTCCAAGGTTGTCATAGAGTGAGGCGATGTTCGCATGCAAGTGCGACAAGAGCTGACTCATCTGGGCTTCATGTGCGATCACGTTCGCTTCGAGCGCCAGTTTCTTTCCTTCAGTCCGACGGTAGCGTTCTTCAAGCCGCTGCAAGAGCCGGATCCAGCCTTTGACCTTTTCCGAATCCAAGTCAGGGAAGGCGGGCAACGCTTCGCCCCGATCGAGAGATTTTTCAGTTTGATTCATCCACTTGACAAAGACGAGAAAATCGCCAAGGGTAATTTGAAGTGCGGATGAGGCGCCTTCTTCTTCCTCGATTACCAGTTCTTCCATAACACCTCCTTGCGAAGCATATTCAACGCTCCGACAAATATTAAACATTCTGCTTTCGCACGACCTGTTTTCAGTGATCCATTGATTGCCCGTTCACTATGGAGCACAAGACGAGCCCACTGTTGCCGCCGACAAGCTGAGTTCTGACCGGAGCACATGGCTGATTTGGGAGAACTCCACCGGCATGACCCCAAACTGGTGAACCCCTTGGCGAAACCCACTTGGTGTCAGGTCTTTGGTGGGCCGATCCGCGATCGTGATCATCCTGACGCGGGGACACAGGGTACGGATCACATGGAGTATTTCCGGCACCCCGATCTGTGCTGCAGGTTCAGAATGGTCGTGTCCGACAAAAACCAACTCAGGGGAGATGTCACTGAGTCCCTCTATCGCTGCCTCAACGGACCGAACGAGCACCGGCTGATACCCATGAGACGCGAGCCAATCGGCGAGTTTGAAGCCAAAGCCCACATCCTGCTCCACAATCATGACACAGACTCGCTTATCGTTCCGTCTGTTCACCATAGTTCCTATCTCCTTTCACTATCACCTCAGTCATGCGATCTCACCATGCACGCATCAGCGCATTATCTGAAAACGACCAAGAAAACGTTGTGCTTCAGTTGCGAGATCAAAATCATTTCTCCACCGACCTCTCTCTGTGAACAAGTGCGTTCCCATCCCACACCTTGTAGCCTCCTCACATTCCTGTCTGTCTTAGGTTCTGGCGAAGATTGATGCAGCCGTTTCACCCACACAACGCCTGTCTCCTGACGTGTATAGAAGATTGGGGATGGTGATGGAGGAGACGCTCGCTTGGTTTAATCTGGTTGTCACGATCGGGTCTCAAGAAAGTGCGATCATCATTGTGAGCACTGTTCGTTACTAGTCTTACGGGGGTTATAGTCGAGTTGTGGCCGGAGCCCTATCGATACAAATAGGATTATCTTGTCGAATTGATTTCATCAAGATTGTCATGGATTGTACGACTGACGAAGGAAGCGATGGGCATTGCTGTGATGCCGAGTCTTCGAGAGAAAGCCGGACAAAACAGAAATCAAAGGAGGACGGAGGGTGTGTCTAGTCCCCATTGATGGCAGGGGACCAAAAGTCGAGAGGGATGATTGAAATGTACGTGAAACAGACTCCCGCCATTGAGCCGATCCCGCTTTGTTCCTTCGGGCTAATTTTTGAGACACCGTATACGCAAACCGGAGAGCCTACGACCAACAGGGACCAGGCTATCTTGGAACCCTGACCCGAGCACCCGATGCAATGACACTATCTCGCACGGCTCTCATATCCAAAATTCTCCGAGTCCGTCGCAGCCATAGATGATGCTGCTCCGATCATTACGCTGACTTCATTTCAGCTTGTATGTAGGTCCTTATTTATTTACGCAATGACCATCGGATATGTTTTTAACCTATACCTTTTCTACTATCTATCTGGCCACGCCATGCTCCGGTCTCGCGACCCCGCTTCTCGATAAATTCTTTAAACCGTTTTAGATCCCCCCGTACGCATAACGATACCGCCCCCAAATCATCTCCGACATGTTCGACGAGCCCCTCAGGGGAATACCATACTTGCAGCAGGACCATTGACTTGTCATCCGAGAGCCGATGGAACATCACTCGCCCTCCGTTGAGAGCTCCGTGACGACTTGTCCAAGCAATTCGCTCGTCCGGCATTTGTTCGAAGATCTCTGCCTCCCACTCTTTTTCCTTGCCCGCAATCTTAACTTTCCAATGAAGATGGCAGTCATCCAACTGCCGAACTTCTTTCACCCCTTTCATAAAACGAGGGAATTCCTCAAACTGTGTCCACTGATTGTAAGCCACCCGCAAAGGCACATTAAGTTGAATAAATGTTTCATATGTCGACATACTTATCCTCCGGGCTAAACGGACTCTCTGGCTGGCGACGCGAGGACGCCTTCCGCGCGGCTGCTAAGCCAAAAGCTACATTGCAAAAATTTTACGTGGCTAGAAGGACTAGTTTAATTGGGTATTATACCTAGCATTGAATTCGACTCGAATCGAATGCGATGAGGGCAGCTCATTGGTAGAAGAAAAACGTCGCATAAATGATGGCCTAGCCAGCGGGCCACCGTATCGCAGGAAATCACTATGAATGCGAAAATATTGCGCGAATTGTTCCCAGACGGCCGAATCTTGCGGAAGCTTGTCGACCAGAATATCGGCGATCGTCCGCACAGAAATCCCAATTGCGGAGGCGAGCTCCGCCTCTGTCATTCCCTCACTCGGTTCTCGATGAACAAGACCTTTCACATTCACAACGTAAGTCCTCCTCGCACCCATGGCGACTTTGGAGGTCCGGCATTCGATTCAGGTACGCCCGTCCATGACCGTAGCATTCCGCGAGTCCTCAACGCGGAATGTTGGATCCTGGCACCAACGACCAAAGGATATCGGCCCAAGGATCCAACACCAAAGGGCTATGGAGTTTTCGCGCACCGGAACCCGCCTCGGAGGTTTCGGCCCGTCACAGGTAGGCCATCCCGATTCGTGACGCGCAGACGCCCCGGAGTAAGAAACCAGTCCCCACCTCGCACCACCTT
>DATDFW010000376.1:0-5880 GCA_036522375.1 Nitrospiraceae bacterium | reverse complement strand
TGGACGATCATTTTGAGCATCCTACATGCCTTTATGCGCTGTGATCCTGCGATTCCAAGAAACGCTCTGCATCGATGGCTGCCATGCAGCCGGAGCCGGCGGCGGTCACGGCTTGGCGGTATGTCGAGTCCTGGACATCGCCGGCCGCGAAGACGCCCGGCACGTTTGTGGCCGTTCCGTGTGTTGTGCGGATGTACCCCTTGGCATCCATGTCTAACTGGCCGTTAAAGAGATGGGTGTTGGGACGGTGCCCGATTGCGACAAAGACGCCTGCGCAAGGCATTTCTGTGATCTTCCCGGTTACGAGATTCTTCACTCGCACGCCTGTCACCGCGTCATTTCCAAGAATGTCTTCGACTGCGGAGTTCCAAACGAACGCGATCTTCTCATTCTTGAGCGCGCGATCTTGCATAATTTTGGAAGCCCGCAGCTTGTCGCGCCGGTGGATGATCGAGACCTTGGTTGCGAACTTGGTCAGAAAGGTCGCTTCCTCCATCGCACTGTCGCCGCCCCCGACGACGATCAGTTCCTTGTTCTTGAAGAAGAAGCCGTCGCATGTCGCACAGGTTGAAACGCCGTGTCCTGTCAGGCGCACCTCATTTTTCAACCCGATCTGAATGGCCGATGCCCCGGTCGCAATGATAAGGGTCTTCGTGTGCACGGTGTGTTCGCTGTCGATCGTGAGTGAAAATGGAATAGCCTTGAGATCCACGGAACTCACGTCACCGGTCAAAAACTCCGTGCCGAACCGTTCTGCTTGGGCCCGCATTTCCTTCATGAGCTCCGGACCCATGATGCCTTTGGCAAAGCCGGGATAGTTTTCGACCTCTGTCGTCGTGGTCAGTTGTCCGCCTGATTGCCACCCTTCAATGAGCAGAGGCGAGAGATTCGCCCGTGCGGCATAGACGGCAGCGGTGAGTCCAGCCGGTCCCGAGCCGATGATTACGACGTTTCGCATACGGGAAAATTTAACACAAGGGTGGAGGGAATGCACGACAGCGGGTTAGGCGAGGAGGCGAAGGTCCTTCAATAATCGACCGACTTGTCTGTGCAGTGAAGGCTGAGACAGTGTCCCCTGTAACACGTGGTCCGCTCGTTGGACCTTCTCCGCCAACGGCATTTGGTTGCGGATGCGTCGCAGCGCTTCAGCGTAGGAAAGACCATTTCTACTTTTGAGACGAGCGATTTGCGTGTTGCGGTCTGCGGCCACCACGATGATTTTGTCCACGCGTTTGTCAATCCCGGCTTCGAAGAGCAGCGGCACATCATAAATGACTACGGCTTTCGGATCTTTTCTGGCCGCTTGTCTTGTCAGTCTGGACTGTTCGCGGGCGACGCGGGGATGGATGATCCGCTCAAGGCGGCGAAGCTTGGCCCGATTTCTAAAGACGATCGCACTCAGGGCCTGGCGATTGATGGTGCGATCGAGGGTGAGGACGGTTTTACCGAATGTTTTCACAATCGCTCGCCACGCCGGTTTGCCTGGCCTGACGACGTCCCGTGCCAGCTCATCGGCATCGATGACGATCGCACCGCATTGTTTGAACATCCTGGCAACGGTGCTTTTGCCTGTGGCGACGCCGCCAGTAAGGCCGACCAAAATCATGGGTGCGGAGCATAACACGCGAGTTATCGCCTCACAACAAAGCTTGATTGACTTCTGGCGCGGAAGGTCTGTATGAGATCTCTCATGAAACGAGTCGTGTTTCTCAGTCTCATTGCAGCGATCTGGTTCGGGGGCGTTGGCTCGGTGAGGGCTGATGAAGGGCCACGACTTGGCCCTCGGACCCTTGTGGTGGCGCTGGATGGAACCGGGGACTATGTCTCTCTTCAGGAAGCGGTGGATGCTGCCAAGAAAGGTGACACGGTCTTCGTCAAGGCGGGCCACTATCGTCAGGATGTCACTATTCATAGCAAAGAGAAAATGAAGTTCGTTGGGGCTGGAGCGGATCTGGTGACAATTCTGGGGCGTGATATTGTGGTTGGCGCACTCCATGTGGGCAAGTGGCCCTATGGCGCGACGGACATTGAAATCAGCGATATGACCATCAATGACCGGGGCGGTCATGCTGTCGGCTTGTTCAATGGGCAAGGGATTGTCCTTCGCCGGGTCAAGATCAATGGCATGCTATTCAGCCAGCAAGTTCACGATGTGCGGATTGAGGATTCTGTCATCGGGGGAAGTGAGACGACCGGCGCTCAGTTTGCCGATTCAGAAGCTGTCCTCATCGGGAATTTGATTCATGACAATGATCATGGTGTGTCGATTGCCGGAAAGTCGATTGTACGGTTGGAACGAAACGTGATTATCCGAAGTCTCTTTGAAGCCGTTGTGGTGAGTGATCGTGCCCAAGCAGTGTTGGTGAGCAACACGTTGGTCAAGAATGGTGGCGGCGCGGCATTCCTCGGACAATCCCAGAGTGAGGTCACCGGCAACGTCGTCGGGCTCAATCGGGTCGGTTTTGTGATTGCCCCATCCAGTCGTACCAGCACCGCGCTTAATGCCTTCTACAATACGGAGGGCGATTATTTTCGGGTGGGTAATCCGAACCAACCGGCCCCTGAGCTAAGGGACCAGTCAGATATTACCGGTGACCCGCACTTTGTTGACCCTGGGCATGACGATTTTCGCCTGCGTTTCGACACGCCGCTTCTGAATATCGGCCGTTTCTCCTACCTTGGGGCCCTCGAACCTGTCTCAACCTCAACATATCGATCGACCAAAAACTAGTTTAGAATCAACAAGATTGCCTCTCTCACCTTGCATGATTTGCCATGTGCTATGCTACTTGTACGTCGCATGCAGGTGAGGCGATGAATCTCTGGCGTAGGAATTGCTGAACGACATCTCCAGAGAAACAGGAGGCGAGAGTGGCAAGTTATCGACAAGAACTGGAAAAGCGAGTTGCGGACGGAATTCCGTCGCTCGATGAGGTCGAATCAGGCAAGTTGGTCGGTGCTGTCCTCCCGATGTCAGAAAAAGCGCAGATCCAGATGCGTAATAGTATCGAAGTCATCGACTACCTCCTCAATCAAGAGCGCGTCGTCTGGAGCTGATGCCCGCGTTCTCCGTTTCCTCATCCCCAACAATTTGTTGACCTCTTGACAGTCCTCTCGCGCATTCGTACGCTCCTCGCCTATGTTCTTATATCTAGGAGGCACCACAATGGTATGCATTCATTTGCATCGTAAACTTTCCATGGCGATGGCGAATCGACTCATGATCGCAATACCATTCGTGACGCTGATGTCGTATACCGCGTTGGCCGCTGATGAATTGCCGAAGGAGGCAGTTTTGCCAGTGAATCTGGCAGGCAAAGCGATCCAGGCATCGTTGGATGCCTGCAACAAAGATGGTCACCGGGTGAGTGTGTCGATTGTGGATCGAGCCGGCGTGCTTCGTACCATGGCCCGAGCCGATGGGGCGGGGCCGCATACAGTCGATAGCAGCAAGAAGAAGGCCTATACCGCGGCGAGTCTTCGCCGTCCTACGACCGAATTGGCTGAGCTCATCAACAAGGTTCCGACCCTGCAAGCTCTTCGCGACGTGAACGACCAGATGCTGATGCTCGGAGGCGGTCTCCCGATCGAGATTGGCGGTGAGATCGTCGGAGGTATTGGCGTTGGTGGGGCACCAGGCGCACACCTGGATGATGCCTGTGCTCAAGCAGGGCTGGATGCAATTGGTGCAGCGCCGAAAGTTCCAGTAACCAAGTGATTCGCACCTATCCGGCAAGGTACCTGGCCGGCTTGTTTCTATTTCTGGCTGCCTGCAACAGCGGTGAACCAGTGCCGGCCTCTGTTGAATTCTCGGCCGATCAGGTACGTCTGACGATCACCAGGGTTGCCACTGATATGTTCCTGTCCCGGCACAACCTTCGGCTTCGAGTCGAAGGACCTGCAGGCTGTGTGGCTGAAGCCGAACTATTTCCCAATACGGGGTATGCCAGCCGACGGAACCTCTATCAAGCGGGAGTGGGTGTGCTCTACGTAGTGGGCCAATTCGATGCTCGCGTCATCGATCCTCTGCACTGCACGATCACGCTCGCCGAGTTTCGCACGCTCGATCGCTACGTGACCTTCCTCGGCAGCTTCGATGAGAACGAACAGAAGCGGTGGACCTACTTTCCTGCCAGTCAGCGTCCAGAACTTCCCTTTGAAAAGCGGTAACAGGGCGGTAGGGACGGTAGATTGTCTCCAATGCCGTGAGGTGTTCGGACGCCTTCAAGTCGGGAAAATGTTTGTGGTTTCAGGAAGCGGTGGTACGCTTTCCTCTAATGAGGAGCAGCCCTAGAACGCATGACAGATTGGCCCCATAGAGAGCGATCTGAAGGAGGATGATATGGCAATTATGGCATTGGATGCGCCCCATCAAAAATCCGAACAGATTTTAACGGCCGTTCAAGAAGAGCGGAGAGCATACACACTCAAGATTGCTGTGAGCATGGCGCTCTATGCCTGTCTCTTCTTCGTGCTGGCTTTCTGCGGGCCCTATGTCCTGCCTGCCGTTACGCTCCTATCAGATGCACCATTGACTGATCGCCAGGTTGCCGCGAGCCAACTGCTGTTGTTGAGCGAGACGGTGTGGGTTGCTCTCCCGGTATTTTTCTTTGGGGCCACCCTTTTTAGCATGGTGGTGACGCGTCGTGTGGTCGATGCGCTTGAGCGCTTGGGGCAGAGCGCGAAAGCCTGGGCATCTGGAATGGTGTCGCACCGGCTCCAGTTTCGAGAGGCAGACCGGTTGGCAGACTTGGCACAGCTTCTCAATCAAGGCTGGCGCCAGGTTGGGCAGGGGGTTGAGACAATGCAGCAAGAATCATCCCGCGCTCGAGCGGCCGTTGATAGTGCGATGAAACTTATGTTGGCCCAGGGCGCGGGAGGAGCAGAGGCCGTCCAGCAGCTACAGATTACCAAGGAGGCGTTGGGTCGCATTCAAACTGCGCTGGGAAGATTTGAGACAGGTCCATCTCACGAGCCTCGACTATCATAACGATGAATCGGCAACCTCGCTTGCAGTGCCCTGGTGGGTTCACCTTGATCGAGCTGATGATCGTTGTGGCCATCCTGGGGGTGCTTGTCTCAGTTGCCACAGTCTCGTACAACCACTTTGTGATCAAGGCTAAGGCTGTTGAGGGGGAGATCATGGTTCATGAGGTTGAACGCTTGGAATCTGTCTATCAGGTTTCGAACCATGCTTTTACGGATAGTTTTACCGACTTGGGACTTTCCATGACAGGGACGTTGAAGTACTACACAGCAGAAGTACGAATAGGATCCGCAACAGACAAAATGAGCTATCAGGTTCGCGCAGTCCCGATCACGACATCAGGGACTGACGCCTGGCTTTTGACCAGCTATCGTGATGGCTCAGTGCAGGTGGACCGGATCCCAGCGAAGGATCTTGCAGCATTGGCCACTGCGCGGTATCTGGGTAAAGAGGTGCCGATCACTTCGATCCAGACGGCCACCATTTCTCAGTCCAGTGGGGTGTCCGGTAACACTGGTGGGATGTCCAGTATCAACGAGCCTGCATGGTCTGGTGGCGGAAGCAGCAATGGGTGCCAGGAGTGTGGTCGTGTGGTTGAAAATCAACGCAACTGACAAGTCGTTCCGAGGCCACTTCGCTTGCGTGTTCTGTTTCCCTTGCCCCAGTCGTCTTCTTGAAACCTTCGTGGTGCTACCCTGAGGTCCGGTCTTTGAAGGTGAGTTCAGAGACAGCGGACTTGTCCAACTCGCCTTTGCCGAGTGCAATAAGTAGCAGATATTGATCGCAGGCCGCTTGAGCTAAGGGGAGGGTAAGCCCGGCGGTTTTTGCTAACTCAAGGGCGATGCCCGAGTCCTTGGCTGCATGGGCAGCCGAGAAGTAACAGTCATGGGCTC
>DATDFW010000375.1:0-3262 GCA_036522375.1 Nitrospiraceae bacterium | reverse complement strand
CGTCACCGATCCCATGAGCCCGGAAGGCATCGTGCTGTTACGGGGCCAGCCATTGTTGGTTGGAGATGTGCAGGCGGTATGGGATCGCCTGCATCCGTTGAATCAACGGTTCGCCCTGCTGACGCAGACCAAGGCCTGGGTCGCCGTTCCATTGAAAGTGAAAGACCGGGTGTTGGGAAGCCTGATGGTTGATCGAATACAAGCGCACAGCCTGACTCAGGACGATCTTGAGTTGATGATGACGGTTGCCCATCAAGTCGCAATCGCACTGGATAACGCCGCTGCGTATGAACAGATTGAGGACCTGAACATGGGACTCGAAGTCAAAGTGCGTGAACGTACGTTTGAGCTGGAACAAGCGGATCGCTTGCGTTCTCAATTCCTCTCGCTTGTCTCGCATGAGCTCAAAACCCCGCTGACCTCGATCAAGGGGTTCTTGCAGAACCTGCTCGATGGATTGACGGGGCCACTCAATGAAAAACAGCAGCGATATTTGTCACGCATGTTGGACAATTCAGACCGGTTAATCCGGATGATCGAGGCCTTGTTGGATCGTACGAGGATCCAATCCGGAAGGTTGGATCTCGTTCCCGGCGAGATCGACTTGGGGCATTGTGTGGCGGATGCGGTCGAGCAATTGCGCCTCTTGGCCCAAGCCAAACAGCAGACATTGGAGGCCGTCATTCCTCCTGTGCCATTGATGGTATGGGCGGATCGCGATCGTCTGATCCAGATTGTGACGAACTTGGTCCAGAATGCCGTGAAGTTTACCCCGGAGTGCGGCAGCATTATCGTGGCGGTGAGGCAGGAGAATCAGACATTCGCCGGGGTCTCCGTGCGCGACACCGGGCCGGGTATTTTGCCGGAATTCCTCGATCAAATATTCGATCCCTTTTTTCGAGCGAAGCAGGTCCGGAGCGGAATCAAAGGGCTGGGTTTGGGCCTGTCGATCGTGCGGACATTGGTGGAATTACACGGTGGGACGATTGTCGCGCGGAGTGAACCGGGACAGGGTGCGGAATTGTCCTTCACGATTCCATTACTTTCGGCGATGGGCTTGCCGCGGAGTAGTACAGCTGAAGTACCTCGCATCCTGGTGGTCGAGGATGATCAGGATATTCGTCACCTCTTACAAGAGCGGTTACAAATCATGGGCTATCGTGTTCAATCGGCGGTTGACGAAGTCCAAGCGGTGGAACTCATGCGGGGAGAGAGATTCCAGGGCATGATTTTGGACATTGCCGTTTCTTCTCTGGATGGGATGGACGTGCTACGGCACATTCGAACATGGGATCAGCAGGTCCCCATTGTGATACTCGCGGCGTCAGATTCCAAAGAGGCCGCGGTTCGCGCGATCGGGATGGGTGCGCAGGCCTATATGTTGAAGCCGTTTGATGTGGATGAATTGCAGCGGGTTGCAGATTATTGGTTTCGTCCCTTCGAGCGGCCGTCATCGGAGTCCCCGGGGGAGTTGGATACGCATGGGTCATGAGATTAGGAGGAATATGGCATCGACAGTCGTTGGCAAGTGTTGGGGCGGAAATATATCAGATCCTCAAGTCTGGATACCTTGGATCTATGTGCTTGGGCTATGCGTGGGGGGCATACCTGATTTGAGCTCAGCACAGGTGCCCCGTATTCAAGGGCAGGGAGCTGCCGCGTCCGCGATGAGCAATGCGTTTGCAGCCCAAGCCGACGACCCCTCGGCACTGCACTACAATCCGGCAGGCATGGTGCAGTTGCAGGGACTTCAGCTCATGGCAGGGGCAATGATCTCCGGAGGGACAACGGACTTCACCAGCCCAACGGGAATGACGGCAACGGGAGATCGAAACGGGAGTGCGGCGTGGCCCCCTCCCGCTCATACTTATATCACGGCGAACTTAAAGGATCTCGGGTTAACGTCTCTGGAAGACGTTTCTGCCGGAATTGGCCTGACTGTGCCATTCGGTTCGCTGACTCGCTGGCCTAACGATGGGCCGTTCAAGACGGCTACGACATTCGGGACGCTTCCGCTGTTGGATATCAAACCGACTATTGCCTATAAGGCGACGGAAAACCTTTCTCTCGGCCTGGGTGCGGATATCTATACGTTCAGTGGACTGGTCGGAGAAGGTCATGTTGAAAAACGGTCGGTCTGGCCGGGAGGGCTCGGAATTCCCGCCGGATCGAAGGTAGAGCTGTCCGGCAAAGACACTGCGGCTGGTTTCAACGCCAGCCTCTTGTATACGGCGTTGCGCAATGTGGATGGGAAACCACTGGCGAATATCGGTATCGTCTACCGCAGCCAAGCAACCCTGCACTTGAGCGGCGCATTACTAGCAAATGGAGCCGCAGTGTCCGATGCCAGAGCCACTCTGGTCTTACCGCAAGTCATCACCGGAGCAATTGCGATCTGGCCGGTTCGGACGGACGAACGGGAATGGAAACTAGAGATGGACATCGATTATGTCGGATGGAAATCCGTTCGGAATCTCGATGTCACCTTGGCGAACGGTGTCAGGATCGCGCAGCCGCAGAATTGGCGTAGCACCTATGCGGTAATGCTTGGAACAGAATACAAGTGGTTAGCGCTTGAATCTCTTCCGGACTGGGTCGTAGCGCTGCGGGCTGGTTATACCAACCAGCAAAATCAGATGCCTGATTTGACCTATGATCCTGGGATTCCTTCTTCGGACCTTCACATCGTGGGAGGAGGGCTTGGATTGTTGTGCAAAGAGCAGGGATCCTTTCTGGGCCTGATGCGATGCGGAGAACTCGGTGTGGGCTCGCTGAAACCCAAAGCTGTCGGAGTTGATTTCTCGCTTCAGACGGGAATCTACGAGAACCGTACAGTATCCGGTAACCGTAACCCAACCGTCGACGGAATCTACAGCACCATGCTGTATAACGGGAGCGCAACGATTCGAGTTGTGTATTAACTGGCGAGAACGGGATGGGCGAGAAAGGCACGTCGTGCACAGACTAATTTCCACCTCGTCTCGCTTGCCCCGTTAGTCTCGCATGTCATGCGCCATTAGGCGGATTCGTACAGGCGTGGAACGCGGGAGCCGATCCCGCAGAGAACTTCATAGGGGATTGTGCCGGTCCAGTTTGCGATTTCATCAGCCCCAATAGATTCCTCACCCTGTTGACCGATCAAGGTGGCGGTCTGACCAACTTGTACTTCTGCGAGGTCGGTTACATCCACCATGATCATGTCCATGCACACTAAACCCACGATCGGGGCGCGGCGTCCCTGAATCAAAACCGAACCTCGATG
>DATDFW010000374.1:0-6009 GCA_036522375.1 Nitrospiraceae bacterium | reverse complement strand
GGCACTTCCACGGCGAACTCCCATCGCTCCGTCGCTCCATACCGAAGAAACAATCCTTGTCGAAGCGTTTCAAACTTCATCGTCACGCTGGTTGGCGGACCTCCATCACGAAAAATGCTGGCGGTTTCCGCGAGTTCCAGTCGCACATCCAGCACACCCTGTTTCAACACCGCGGCGCGATCTCCCGGCATGTTCAGGACCAACTGCTGGATCGGCTGGAAATTCCTAACAGGAAACGGACCGAATCCCTCCGCATGGACCGATGATGGGTGAACACTGACGGAAGAAAAAAGGAGCCAGACGAGCAGTGCTAGCCCGGATATCTTGCGACCCATCAATACCTCGCCACGGTCGATCAATACGGGAAGTCGAGTCCGGCAAAGACCGCGCCACCTTCCCGACTATAGCCATAATCGATTCGCCCAACGACATTGGGCTTGACAAGCCCACGGAACCCTATGCCTGGTGTCATGCGGTAGCTCTTAAACGTGACATCTTTGTAATTACTGAAGACCTGCCCCGTGTCCAAAAATGGCGCAATTTCAAAATCCGCTGTCACCCCTGCGATCTTTGTCCTCGCCAGATGAATGCGCTCTTCGATACTGAACGCAATAAGATGTTGATCGATGAAACGGTCGACACCGTATCCGCGTAGATTATTTTGCCCCCCCAGTGAACTCTGTTCAAAGAACGGCACATCCGTCCCAATCGTGGCTTGCAGGTCTCCGCGTACGATGAGAATCGCGTGCTTCGACTCACTCGGGAACAGCTTCTTGACCTCGAGTCCATAGCGGGAATAGATGGGATGAGCACTGTTGCGGATATTCTGGTTTACCTCTGCGTAGGCCGTCACAGCCATCCCATCGGTCGGCGAGACTAGACTGTTGCGCGTATCGTAATAGAACGTTGCCCGGTGTCCGAGAATGATCGACTCACCTTGTACTCCATTTACCGTGGGGAAGCGGTCGCCGGTAAACGGGAGATCTGTGGCACCGTGTTGCAGTTGCACGTCGCGGAACCGTTGGCCAATGGCAATCTGGGTGACTTCGTTTGCGTAAATCCCGAATCGCCAATTTATCCGGGCTTCACGCGCGGTGTAATTCGTTTGGTCCGCCTCTGTCGTCCCTTGACCTATACCGAAAAACCGAGACGTGGCGTTTTTAAAAAATGAAGCACCAAAGTTTAACGAGTAGCGCCCCTGACTGAAGGCCGGGTCGGCGTAACTGAACACCACTTTGCGCTCGATATGTTCCGTGAAGGACCCGATGAACCGTATTTCACGTCCCCCCGGCTCGTATCGAAACACGTTGATCGCACCGCGAGTTCCAACGATGGAATTGCGAATGAGCATCGGGGCGACGAGATACTTGAGTTCCCCGTCAGGATCAGTGGTCAGAATCGGAACGATTAACCCGGCATCGTTCCCATCATTCTTGCTGGTGGACACGGAAGGAATCGGGAAGTACTCAACATCGGATTGCGCGCTCGCCACCCACACAAGGCCAATCCCCGTGAGCACACACACCAGAAGAACACCCAGGCTGTGCAAGATCGTCATAAACACTGGACTCAGCGATGTTACGGGGCTTTGATCTTATCGGATTTCGTCCGAAGCTGATCGACGAGGCCCTGGTAGGAGGAGGCACGGATAATTTTGGTGAATTGCTTTTGGTAGTTACTGATTAATCCGATGTCTTGGATGACCACGTCGTAGACGCGCCAATTGGTTTTATCTTTATTGATGAGCTTGTAATCGAGCCTCAATTCAGACTTGTCTGACAAGAAGATCTTGGTCCTCACCTCCGCGTATTCCTTGTCGCCTGCTTTTTCGACCCGCTCATTCAAATACTGCACTCCATCGCCGGAGTACGTTTCAATCTGTTCCCGATACGTATTAATTAAAAGCGTTCGAAAGAGCGCCACAAACTCCTTCTTTTCTTGATCAGAGAGTTGCTTCCAAGGTGCTCCAAGCGCGCGGAGGGACATCTCCTCAAAATCGAACCGTTCGCTGACGGTTTGCTCCAATAACTTCCGGCGCTCAGGTGTTTTTCCTGGCTGTTTCAAATCCTTATCCTGGACGACTCTGAGCAGTTCGTCGATGCTGCCCTTCATCGCATCAGTCGCTGCCCCGGCCCATACGGTTGGCGCGACCGGTCCGGCACAGAGGAACAACGCCAGGACAATCCCCATAGATATGCGTCGACCGGCACCCCATTTTCCTACAGCGGCACACATCATGATGCGCTTCTCCTTCTTGGTTCTCCTCCACAATCGTGAAGTGTCCGGCACGGGTCCCCTAATTCACCTTCCCGTGGACAAATTGACCCACCAACTGTTCGAGATCGAGACCGGATTCGGTATCGCGGATAGTATCTCCTGGCTTGAGTGGATCACCACCTCCGCCGGGCGAGAGCGCGAGAAACTTTTCTCCAATGATCCCCCGCGTCTTGATCGACGCAATCGTGTCCGTATAGAGTTTGACGGTACTGTTGACTGCCAGAGTCACCTTCGCGCGATCTTCGATGAGCGTAATCCCCCGGATCCTGCCAACTTCGACGCCCGCGATTTCGACCGCCGTACCAGGTTTAAGCCCCGAGGCGCTGTTGAACTGAGCCTCGACCTCATAGACATCGCCACCCACCATCTCGAGTTTCCCGAGCTTGATCGAGAGATATGCCAGACACATGATGCCAACCAGCACGAACATGCCAACCACCATTTCCAGCTTGGTTTTTTCCATTCTCGATACCCCTCTCTCACCTAAGCACGCGATCCAGGCAACTCCTCGGCCAAACCGACAGAAATGAATTCATGTATCTCAGGATCGGTGGTCCGCTGGAACTCAGCGGCCGTGGCCATCAACGCAATCCTGCCTTTCTGTAGCATCGCCACCCAATCGGAAATCCCAAAGATTTCTGGAATTTCATGGCTGACCATGACCGCTGTAAAGCCAAAACGCCTGTGCATTGTCACGATCAATTCGTGAATCGATTTCGCCATCAAAGGATCCAACCCAGTTGTCGGCTCATCGAAGAGGATAATATCCGGTTCCATGACCAATGCGCGTGCCAATCCCGCCCGCTTTCGCATACCCCCGCTCAATTCGGCGGGAAACTTGTGCCCCATCCCCGCCAACCCAACTTCCTCCAGCTTCTCCTCGACCCGTCGCACCACCTCCTGGCCCTTCATGCGCAGCTTTTCCCGCAGCGGGAACGCCACATTTTCGAACACCGAAAGTGAGTCGAACAGTGCCGCACCCTGAAAGAGCATCGCGAACTGTTTCCGCACATCGTTTAAGCGCGTGCCAGACAAACGAGAAATTTCCGCATCACCGACCCATACCTCGCCACGATCCGGCTGTAGAAGCCCGATCATATGCTTGAGCAGCACACTCTTTCCCTCGCCACTGCGACCGATGATAGTCGTGAGTTTACCGATAGGAATCGAGAGGTCGACGCCTTGCAGCACCGGCTGCCCACCAAGTTTCTTTTCGACCCCGATCAACCTGATCATAGGGATTACAGCAAGACCGAGGTCAGAAAATAGTCGACTACGAGAATGAGCACCGACGATAAAACCACCGCCTCCGTGGTCGCGCGCCCGAGCCCCTCGGCACTCTGTCTCGTGTAAAACCCTTTGTAACAACAGACCCAACTGATGATCAGCCCAAAGCTGATCGACTTGAGAATGCCGCCGTAGACGTCCTTCCATTCCACAGCCGAATCGACCGAGTTCCAATAGGCGCCTTCACTCACGCCCAATAAATCCACTCCGACAAGAGAGCCGCCGTAGATGCCGACGACATCGAAGATGGCCACAAGCAACGGCACCCCGATCACGCCGGCCACCAATTTCGGTGCGATCAAATATTGCAGTGGATTAATCGCCATCGTATCGAGCGCGTCGATCTGTTCTGTAATCCGCATAATACCGATCTCGGCGGTCATGGCAGATCCGGCACGAGCGGTCACCATCAACGCTGCCAACACCGGCCCCAACTCCCGGATCATGCTCAACGCTACTGCGGAGCCAAGCAATCCCTCGGAGCCAAACTTCCGCAGAGTGTAATACCCTTGTAGCGCCAGGACCATTCCCGTAAATGCCGCGGTGAGCACGACGACAAATGTTGATTTGTATCCAATGAAGTGGAGCTGTTTCATGGTTTGATGGAATCGAAACGGTGGCCGCATTAACCAGGTACACGCCGACAGCACGAACAACAGCATGCGGCCCATCGCCTGCACCCCGATGATTGTCCACGCCCCCATCTGTGCAACGACATTCGTCATCAGTTACCCGGGCAATCGAGGTGATTCGGTGTCTGTGTTTGCATAGCACCGAAACCATGCCGTCAAGCCATCCGCTGCTACGCGGCTCTGTTTTCTCAGGCGATTCAAACCCTCGATGGTGGAAGGGCTGCCGATAACCGCCTGCATACCTTTTATCCAGCCAGTGGGCCTGAGAAAGAGATTGAAGTCAAGGGGGAGATCTTCATCCACCAAATCGGATACCGTCCGCACGATCACCATGGGGAGGCCCCGTTCATGAGCCACTGCTGCTACGGCTGCGCTTTCCATATCGAGCCCGGTCCCATCGGTCTGACCACGCAGCCGGCGTTTCTCCTGCGCCTGCCACACCACGGTCTCCGATGATACGACTGTGCCGACCCGTGCGACCAACCCCGCATCCTTCGCCACGTTGAGAAGGCGTGTGCGAATGGCCTCATCGCAGGACACTCGGTCATCCCCCATTGTCCACGTTTTGCCTGGATGGACAGACGACACCGTTGTGCCAATAATGAGGTCTCCCACCTGAGCCGGCACGAGCGCACAGGCAAAACCCGTGGAAATGACCAGCGACATGGCCTCAGCCTCCAAGACTTTTCTCGCAACATTGCCCGCCGTAACGGGGCCCACACCGGTTTGGATCAACCAATATGTACAATCCCCTCGCCGGCCAATATGACAACGCGTTCCGGCGATGGTCTCGATGCGATCCGTCACCAACGCACGGCGGACAGCCTGGAGTTCCCAGCGAGTCGCGACGAAGATGGCGACGGGATTCACCGTAGATCCTGAAAGGGGTTGCCCCATGCCAACGGATAACGTCGGCGGCGTGTTCAACGATTGGCTCGATGGCACCCTGACTCAAGTACCTGCTGCCGTACTTCGTCCGCCCTCATCTTCCCGCGCGTCCGGAGATTTCGATACATCGCCAAGGCCCACAATGGAAAGTACCGGCAGTACCAATGGTAGCGGAGATAAAACACCCGAGGGAATCCGGTGCCTGTATGGCGAATCTCTTCCCATGAACCATCCTTCATTTGGTGACGAAGCAGATATTGGATACCGCGAGCGACACTGAATGCATCGGCCATCCCGGCGGACATGAGCCCCATGATAGCCCAGGCTGTTTGAGAGGGTGTACTCTCGCCCTTCCCGCTCCACTCAGGATCACCATAAGACAGACACGACTCACCCCACCCGCCATCGGGGTTCTGTTTGGACTCGAGCCAGGCGACCGCACGGCGAATATACGGCTTCGAGAGGTCCTCTCCAATCGCACGGAGGCCGGCGAGGACGGACCACGTGCCATAGACATAATTGACGCCCCACCGGCCGTACCAACTGCCGTCGGCCTCCTGCTCTCGCTTGATGAATCGCAGGGCCGGCGCCACGGCTGGGTGCGTCTGATCGTAACCCAACGCCGCAAGCATCTCGAGACAGCGTCCGGTCAGATCGGACGTGCTCGGATCAAGCAAGGCATGGTGGTCGGCAAAGGGAATATAGTTGAAGACAATACGATTGTTGTCCTTGTCGTATGCGCCCCATCCACCATCGGACCCTTGCATGGCCAGCACCCAATTGGTTCCCCGCTGGATGGATGCCTGCACATCGATACCTTGAGCCATTCGGACTTTCGACAGGGCCATCAGTACCACAGCCGAGTCATCCACATCGGGATAGAGCTCGTTCTCAAACTGGAAATACCAGCCTCCCGGTTCTGCAT
>DATDFW010000373.1:0-5159 GCA_036522375.1 Nitrospiraceae bacterium | reverse complement strand
TCGGCTCGATTGGTGCTCGAATCAGGGATGCACCCCGCTCAACTGAAAGATCGGGTGGCGTCTCCAGGAGGCACGACGATCGCAGGGCTTCATCAGCTCGAACAGGGGGGATTCCGTGCTGCGCTGATGGCGGCAGTCGAAGCGGCGACCACGCGATCGAAAGAATTGGGACGCTGATGTTTGTCGCGGGCAATGCGCTGTCGGCTGTAGCGACGATCCTTGACTATGTGCTATGGCTCTATATGTGGGTGATCATTGCTCGTGCCCTAATCTCGTGGGTCAATCCGGATCCATGGAACCCAGTTGTGCAATTTCTCAATCGAGCCACTGAACCTGTCCTGGCGCCGATTCGTCGATTGGTCGGGTTGCGGATCGGGATGGACGTGTCGCCGATCATTGCGATATTGATCATCACGTTCCTACAAATCGCGGTTGTGCAATCACTGAAAGAATTGGCCATGAGGATGAACTGAGATGACCATGGGGGATGCCATGAGAATTACACCGCTCGATATCCAGCAAATGGTGTTCAAAGTCGGGATGCGAGGGTATGACAAGGAAGAGGTCAATCGCTTCCTTGAAGAATTGGCGCAGACGGTCGAATCGTTGAACCGGGACAATGCGGTTCAGCGGGAAAAGATCTTGTTTCTGGAACAGCAACTCGCTGAATTGAAACGAACGGAGGCGACGTTGTCGAGTACCCTTCTGTCTGCTCAATCCCTGGCAGATGATGTGAAGCGGAATGCGCAGAGAGAGGCCGACCTCGTGATCAAGGAGGCCGAGCTCAAGGCTGGCGAGTTGATCCGTCAGGCCAGAGTCGAGCTGACCGATACGCAGCGTGAACTCTTGTCACTTCAGAAACAGCGATTGTTGATGATTGAGCGGTTGCGCGCATCATTGCGGATGTTCGAGCGTCTATTTGAGGTGGAGGAGCAGGAAGCATTCCAAGATGCGGCAACCGCATCGGAGGAAAAACTCGAAGGAGAATCAAGTCCGGCATTGTGACGAGTTCTGTCCTTGTTCATTGCTTCGGTTCATGGTTTGCTCCGCGCCACCCAACAGCAGCCTCTCCACCCATGACAGGTCCCTCGCCTATGGCCACTAGCCATGTCATCCAGGCGGCCCTGCAATCGGCCGTCGACGACGGGGTTTTTCCCGGTGCCCAACTGGCAGTACGTCTGCGTGGCGAGTTGCGATGTATGGTGGTGGCCGGGCGATTGTCGTCAGAGCCTCCGGGTCTTCCGGTTCAACGCACGACTATTTATGACCTTGCCTCTCTCACGAAACCGCTGGCAACAGCCACATCCATCTTGCTCCTAATTCAGCGCGCCAAGGTTGATCTGGAGAATCCCGTGCAAGAAGTCTTAACCGAACTCGAAGGGGCGACAATCGGTCAGGCAACCGTGCGAGACCTGTTAACCCATCGTTCGGGTCTACCTGGATGGCGACCGTTCTATGAGCGTCTCGACGCAAGAGGTCATGTCTCGGACGGGGTTCCACTTATCAAGCAACATGTCTTGCACATGATTCGCGACGAACCCTTGATCTATGCAGGTGGAGGGCGAAGTGTCTATAGCGACCTTGGATTCATGTTGCTAGGATTTCTGGTGGAGCGTCTTACTGGGATGGCGCTGGATCTTTGGTGCTACGATGCCATCGTCCGACCCCTACGGGCCGATCCACTGATGTTTTGTCCTACGGCCGGGCGAGCCCGATCAGATGTTGACCGCCCAACGGTCGATGTGTCACGCATCGCTCCGACCGAACAGGACGAATGGCGCCAACGACTCTTATGTGGAGAGGTGCACGACGAGAATGCTGCGGCGATGGGTGGTGTCGCGGGCCATGCGGGATTATTTGGAACCGCCGAATCGGTGCTGGCCGTCTCCGGAGCCTGGCTGCGCGGTTATCATGGAAGAGAGTCAATCCTGGATGAGAATCTTGTCAGGCAGTTTACGGCATGCCAAGAATCTGCCACTGAATCGAGTTGGGCTTTGGGATGGGACACTCCTTCGGCGCCGTCCTCAGCGGGGTCTCGTTTCTCGAAGCGGTCGTTCGGGCATCTCGGTTACACCGGGACGTCACTGTGGATTGATCCGCTGTGCGAATTGGAGGTGGTGTTGTTGTCCAATCGGGTACATCCGAGCCGAAGAAATGAAAAGATTAAGATCTTCCGTCCGTCTATTCACGACCTGGTCTATCGGGAGTTCGTGTCTGTATGATACTCGGGGCTATGCGAGGTCCTGGTAGTCAATCCAGGTTTCTTTTTCGGCGAGATATTTCACACCTTTGAAATTGGCGCGGGTTCTCAATTTTGTGAAGCCGAGTCCCTGCATCAACTCAATGAGCTCTTGTACCGCAGCAGCTATTGTCGGATGCGAGTGCCCTTCGACAGTTAGGGCTTCATACATAACCTTGGCGGAATAACCTGAGGGTGTTCGATTGATGAGGACGGTGCGATTGAAATATCGATCGCTCGGGTCGACTCCTTCGACCTGGTGTTTTTCAATCAGGCCTTCCTTTTTGAAGAGCAACGGAAGAGAACTCACGAGGACCTCCAAGAGACTCAACTGGACTGGTTCAGGATTCCGATTGATTATAGGGCGGGCTCGTACCGACTGCAAGCCGTTGACAACTGCGTAACGGCCTCCTATCATTCGCCCCCGCTGCGGTAGTCCGCTGTGTTCCTGAAGATATGAATATCCCCAACAGCCTGACCATTCTCCGTATTCTCCTTATCCCCTTCTACATTGGATTGCTGATCTATGGAAGGTATGATCAGGCGCTCATCGTGCTGATCGTGGCTGGCCTCACTGATGCGCTCGATGGGGCAATTGCCCGAGTAAAGAATCAGTTTACTCGGCTCGGGGCCGTGCTGGACCCTCTTGCCGATAAGCTGCTCCTCACCTCCGGGTTCATCACGCTCTCAATGATTCATTTGATTCCGTTGTGGGTCACTATCCTCGTGGTCAGCCGAGACGTGATACTGTTGCTGGGAACGGCGGTGGCCCACTTTACAGATACGCGCGTGGATCTTACTCCCACCTTCTTGGGCAAGGGTACCACGTTTCTCCAACTATCTTATGTTGTCATGGTCATATTCTTAAGTTCTCGTCACATTGATCTCACCATCGTGCTGCCTCTCTTGTTCGGCATGATTTGCTTCACGTTACTGTCCGGCTTGCATTATCTCTACCGAGGCATTCGGCACACGAGTGCCATCAACAGCTAAGGCACTGTATTAATTGAGGCTGTGCGTCGGATTCCCTGCGTAGAGATTGTGCATTTGTTTGACAGGTTTAGGGGTGACCAGTAGACTCGCCTGGTAGGTATTTCTCTTAGTCTACAACTGGCCAAAGCGATGGCCACATCGAAGGGTGAGTGTTGCGCATGGCTACCTTTGCGTATATCGGACGAACCAGGTCAGGTGCCGTCAAGAAGGGTGAGCTGAACGCAAAAACCCGAGATGAGGCGGTCGATCAACTCCGCAAGCAGAGTGTCGTCGTCACCAGCCTTGAGGAGAAGAAGAGTGGTGCCGGTGGCCTCAAGCTGAGTTTTGGATCCGGTCTCACCGATAAAGACCTGGTGGTATTTACGCGACAATTTGGCACCATGATCAATGCAGGACTGCCCTTGGTGCAGTGTCTAGAAATTCTCTCGACCCAGTCTGAGAATAAGGTGCTCCGAGAGACTATCGGAGAAGTGAAGATTCATGTGGAGGCAGGTTCGACTTTCTCGGATGCCTTGCGGCGCTTCCCTAAAATTTTTGACGATCTTTACGTCAACTTGGTGCATGCAGGTGAGGTAGGTGGTCTCCTCGATACGATCTTGACGCGTCTCGCACAATACATCGAGAAAGCGATGAAGCTCAAAGGGCAAATCAAATCGGCCATGGTTTATCCTATGACGATCATGGGAGTTGCCGTTGCGGTTATTACGATTCTGATGCTGTTTGTCATTCCAATCTTTGCAAAAATGTTTCTTGACCTGTCAGGCGGGAAAGTGGCATTGCCCGGCCCTACGCAACTGGTCATCGACATCAGTAACCTCTTTATCGCGTACTGGTATGTCCTTCTTGGGATTCTTGTGGGGATTATCTTTGGGGTTAAAAAATATTATGGGACCGTTCAAGGGCGGCTGGTCATCGATAAGTTGCTTCTCAAGTTACCAGTGGTTGGAGACTTGATCAGAAAAGCCTCGGTTGCCAAGTTTACCCGTACGCTGGGTACGTTGCTCGCGAGTGGGGTGCCCTTACTCGATGGAATGTCCATCTGTGCAAAGACGTCGGGCAATAAGGTTGTTGAAGGAACCTTGCTCGACGCTCGTCTCAGTATCAGTGGTGGGAAGACGATCGCCGATCCCTTGGCGGCGAGCGGGGTGTTTCCGAAGATGGTGACACATATGATCGCCGTCGGTGAGTCAACCGGCGCGCTGGACGCCATGTTGGGGAAAATTGCAGACTTTTACGAAGACGAAGTTGATCAGGCCGTTGCCTCGTTGACGGCATTGCTTGAACCAGCAATGATGGTGTTTCTGGGGATTGTGATTGGGTTTATCGTGATTGCGATGTACCTCCCGATCTTCAAAATGGCGTCCGCCATCGGATAGAACTAGTGGTCCTTCCATTCCTTTTACGGAGTTGGGTCTAGTGCCCAGCATCAAGGTGCGAAGTCTTGCTGCCCAAACCATTTGGCGCCTCATCACCTGTGCGATGGCACAGTTCCTGTCCGCTTATCCGGGGAGAGTAGACGGGGCAGATCTCTCGTCCTGTCCTGCCATTCCTTTTCTCGCCCGGTGGTGTTCCACGCATGAATGACTTGCGCCTAAGGCTCTATTGGATCATGGGGCTTCGAATGGCCCTCGTGACCCTGATGCTTGGCCTGTCCCTCGCCTTTCAAGTTGTGAAAGGTGGACGGGTCGAGACATTCTATACCCTGATCATTGCCACCTATATCCTCACGATTCCATCCGTCATTCTCCTCCGCACGCTCAGCTCCTCAAGAATGCTCACCATATTTTTTTGGATCCAGGTCGGGATCGACTTCCTCCTAGAAACGGTTTTGGTGAGCAGGACCGGGGGGATCGAGAGTCCCTTCGCTGTGCTGTATGTCATCACGGTAGCGGTTGCCAGTCTCGTTCCCCGTCGGCGAGTGGGGCTT
>DATDFW010000372.1:0-7654 GCA_036522375.1 Nitrospiraceae bacterium | reverse complement strand
ATGTGGCGGCCGGAGCAGCCGCATACGATAATCCCTGGCGTTGGGCGGGCTTTTTCTTGCATCCTCTCGGGGTCGCGATGGATTATGGTGTAAATCGCCCGATTTATACGCTCTCCAGCAAGATGCCATACCTTTTCGGATATACGGCTGAGGATTCAATGTTGGATAGTCAACGGCGATAACTCTTCATATCCACGTGTTCGGCAGCAATGCCCGCTTTCCTCACAAAAGCGGGCGTTGCTGCATCACCACGTTGGCAAACCCTTTCACGTTTCGTGTATGCTCCCTTCGTGAGTCAGAATCCATGCGATACGCAATCGTCTCATACTATACCCTTTCGACTATCGATGGTCTGCGGGCTAGGACTGAGTCTCCTACTCAACGCCTGCGGAACTCCGGTTCAAAGACCGAACCTCCCACCGTCTGAAACCGATCTGGCTCTCCTAAAATCCTCGACCCTCTGTACTGCGAAGTCCGACTTCCTCAAGGTCCATCCTGCCTCTACCCTCAAACCTCAAGTTTGGGGCGCAGGACAAGAGTTGGTTCTCCCTGCCGACCGAAGCCCGTCGCATGGCGACGAGTCCTACTTTTTCGATGAAGATGGCCTGCTGGTCGGAAGCCTCTTTACCTTTCCATCGGGACTTGACTTGGCCCCCTACCCAGTCCTTCGCCACACCTTATCGCTGCTGAAGCCGACATTGGAGTTCTACCTTAACGTCGCGAAACTGGCCTCAAAGGCGAGTATGAACTCCAGTGCCTTGTACGAAACCGGCGACGAGAAAACGACGACACAGTATCTGGTTCTGGGAACGCGTGAGCAACCGATATTGCTCCAAGCTTCTGTGACAATTGACCCCTACGTACGGCTATTCTCACCCTATCGACGCGAATTCTTGGAACGGTTGCGCCATCCAAGTGGTCAGAAGCCAGGGCAACAGCTAGACAGCCAAGGCGCGGAGGACAAGGAACCCTTCCCCTCACTCCAGCAATTTGCACGCGGTCAAACGGCACAGCTCTCTTACTGCGGCCCCCAGAACTACGAGATCGCAGCCATTGCCTATCAGAAAGCGCTCGCAAGCGGTTTTACAAACAAAGTATGGCAGGCAGAAGCTCACCACAAGTTGGGTCTGGCGTGGGAAGGGATAGGACAATACGAGAAGGCCAAGACAGAAATGCTTCAGTCGCTGACCATCAGACCAAACACTCCGGAAATTCTGAACAACCTCGGCACGGTGTATACCAAGCTTGGAGAGAAGGCAAACGCGCTCGCCTCATTCGAAAAAGCTGTCACGCTCCGCCCGAACTACGCTATAGCCCGCTACAACTTGGCTGAGGCCTTCGAGCTCACGAATCCGAAGCGGGCCCTCTCAGAGTACGAGACCTATCTCGCACTGGTTGAAGGTATCCCCGATGAAGCCGGCCGCATCGCCCTCGTCCAACAACGCATCAAATCGTTAAAACGCTAGCCTTCCTCCATTCATACTTCGCACCCCTCACCAGATGAATAATAGTTGATTTCATTAGGTGATCTGCCGATCTCGCGGTAGGCTTCTCCCATTCCTCTGCATAGAAGAATGGGAGAACAACATGAAGCGACTTACTTGGGCAAGTGTGCATGTAATCATCTTGACTATCACAGCCCTGCTCCTCCTGCCGCTACAGGCTCGGGCCGATCGAGACTGGGAATTTTCAGTCGCCGCGTTCGGAGGAAAAGCCTTTCACTCCAATGAAGAGATCAAATTCAACGCTGGGGCAGGAACTGGGTTTGGGGCCGTAACAGCCCACGGAGTAAACCTGAATGATTCTCCAACATTTGGCGCCAAGATCACGGCCTGGCATCTGCCTCGACAATACAAATGGCAACCACAAATCGGCCTTGAGTTAGATTACACAAAATTTACCGCAGATCTTGATCCACAGATAACCGGAGCCACTGGTACCTCTTTCACCCCTGGATTTGAGGCTGGATCTGTCATCTTCACGCAGCCCGTAGATCTCAGTGTGAATATCCTCGCGGCCAACCTGCTGTTTCGCTATCCGATTTGGGCAACACCAGACATGCCGCAGGGTCGGTGGTATCCCTATGTTGGCGCAGGAATCGGTGTGCAGCGCACTCATCTCTCGGACTCCGTCGTTTCACATCAAGAAACAAGTTACTCGCCAGCCATCCAAGGTATCGCAGGCCTTAAGATTTTCATTTTTCGAAACTTTGCTCTCTTCGGGGAATGGAAAAGAACTACAGGTTGGGCCACATTTACTTACGACGGGGCCGGAGCTCCACCGGGATTCAGCGAGAAGTTCACCATCGCTTCAAATCTCGTCGTCGCAGGGATTGCACTGCATTTCTAGACGGTACGAACCGGAAAGGAGCATCCGTTTTCAGCGCCGGGCCTTCTCTTCCTGTTCTTCGAGCGTCTTACAGTTGATGCAGAGCGTGGTGACGGGGCGGGCTTTCAGTCGGGGATAGGGAATCTCCTCTTCGCAACGCTCACAGATGCCATAGGTGTTCTGATCCATTCGTTCAAGCGCCTCGTCGATCTTCTTGATCAGCCGTTGCTCTCGTTCACGTATACGCATGAGAAAATTCTGCTCGGCCTCCGCAGACGCCTGATCGCTGACATCCGGGAATGCCTCCTGGCCGTTTGGATTGGCGAGGCCCTCTACCGCTTCTTCCAATTTGGCCTTGCGCTGTCGTTAAAGATCACGTCGAATAGCTGCATACTTTTTCCCTTGGGGCGATGTTTTGGCTTTGCGTTTGGCGGTAACCGCTTGCGCAGCTGGAGGAGCGGGCAAATTGCGCTTGGCGGAAGGGACTGCTTTCATATCACAATCTGCCTAACAGGTAAGACCGTCCGAAACGAGGGAAACTATAACAGGGGCTCGGCGGGAGGGTCAATGGGCCACGAGTGAAGCCAACTACGATTGAGGTTGAGCGAGGATTTGAGGTGCTTCATCTACACCGTAACCTCCAAGACGATCGAGGATTTTCTCAGAATCCTGCTAGAGATCCCGACGGCCTTCGATCGACTTGAGAAGCGTCACGTCATCGGCATATTCAATGTCCATTCCGACCGGAATGCCATAGGCGATACGCGAGACCCGAGCTCCGAGAGGTTTTAGTTGATTCGTTAAGTAGATGGCCGTTGCCTCACCCTCGATCGTCGGACTTGTTGCGAGGATCACTTCATCAATTCCGCCAAGCTTCACCCGATCAACCAGCTCCTCCGCCTTAATATCGGACGGTCCGACGCCATCCAACGGAGACAGGGCGCCGAGTAACACATGATACAAGCCGCGGTAGGCTCCCGCTCGCTCGATGGCGTAGGTTGTACTCGGTTCTTCCACCACCAGGATTCTCGTCTGATCTCGCTTCGGATCGAGACAATATTCGCAGAGCTCTCCTTCGGCAATGTTCCTGCATTGCCGACAAAATGAGAGCCCGTCTTTGACGGCACGAATCGCCTCGGCCAGGCGGAGCGCGTCATCGCGCTCCGCCTTCAAGAGATGGAACGCCAATCGCTGCGCCGTTTTTTGGCCAATGCCCGGCAGACGAACTAGTTCGCGCACCAACCGTGCGAGTAATCCTTGTTGATCAACCGCCATGACGGAATACCTACTAGAGTAATCCGGGGACGTTCATCCCACCGGTAACTGCTTTCATTTCCTCCGCCATCATCTCGCGAGCCTTCCTGAGAGCATCGTTCGACGCGGCCATGACCAAATCTTGCACCATCTCCACATCGCCACTTTTTACCACTTCGGGATCGATCACGATGCCGACAAGCTGCATGGCCCCATTAGCCGTGACCGCCACACTGCCGCCGCCGGCCGTCCCGGTCACCGTTTTTGTTGAGGCCTCTTCTTGCACCTTCGCCATTTTGGCCTGCATCGCCTGTGCTTGTTTCAGAAAATTTCCCATATTACCTAATGGGTTCTTCATTCCTCGACCTCCCTCTGGCTCGACACAGGTCTCACCTCTGCGAGCTCCACGCTAAACATCTCCAACGCCTGCTTGACAACCGGATGTGCCCGCGCTTGCTCGAAGAGGACCAACCGCTGTTCTTTACCTTTCGCCGCCCTGAGTTGCGCCATCGTCGGTCCTGGGGGATCCGCCTCCGTCAATTCCACAATCCGCAACCGAACGGTCTTCCCGCTTAGTCGTTCACATATCGATGTGAGCACCGCCATGTTTTCAACATTCTCGATCATTCCTCGGGCCGCCATCTCCTGCTTGGCGAATCCAATCGTCACCACATGGCCATCCATGCCTATAAACCGCCCTCTTTCCAAGAACGCGGCAATCCTAGAAGAGGCATTAGCCACTTCATCTTGGACCTGTTCCCAATTGAGCGTCACCGCAACGCGTCCGTCATCAGTCGGGGGGGATGCCACTGGCGTCGACCCCTTCACTTCACCAAGACTATCCAGGGACCGGCCGTTCTGAGTACGCGTCGAAAGGCCTCGTGAAGTCTCTGTATTGCCGACAGCAGAAGACTTCGACGGCATCGGAGCAGTCTGTGCAGGAACCGTGGATTGAGGAGGGTGCGGTGGAGAGGAGGGAATTGGATCTGCAGAACGGCCCGACGAGGCTGACTGGCTTGTGCGCGGTGGAACAGGCTGAGGTGGGCGTGTCGTCGTGATTGGCTGCACCACTTGGGGTGATGTTCCATCGGCACGACGGAGCAACCGTGTCGCACGCACGAGCGCCGTTTCGAACACGAACCGAGGATGGGCACTGAACCTGAGCGAGTCCTCCGCTTGCATGAAGATCGACAACAATTCCTGAAGTAGCTCAGGTGTGACCGAGCGCGCATCCGCTGCCGTCTGTGCGAGATCCTCCCCTGAGGCTTCGATCAATCCCTGCCACTCTTGGGGTGTAGTCACCACCAACACCACCAGCATATTTCGTAGATACTCGACAACCTCCGCACAGTAAGTCCGCAGATCCTGCCCTTGGTCCAACAATTGGGCCAGCAGGCGAAGCGCCGCAGCGCTCTCCTGAGCCGTGATCGCTTGAATCATGGCACGAACAAGTTCTTGTGGAACCGCTCCCAGCAAGGCTTCCAAGTCCGTGTGCACGATCGTCCTGCCACCGAACGCCACCGCCTGGTCAAGCAAGCTCAATCCATCGCGCATGCTGCCTTCACTGGCCCTGGCGAGCGCCATCAGGCTTCGTTCCTCGATCACGATCTTGTCCTGATCGACCACATGGCGCAGCCGTTCGACGATCTCGGCCCTCGCAATCCGGCGAAAGTTGTAATGCTGACAGCGGGACACAATCGTCGCAGGAATCTTGTGAATCTCGGTGGTGGCAAAAATAAACACCACATGCGGGGGTGGCTCCTCCAGCGTTTTCAATAGCGCATTGAAAGCCGAGTTCGATAACATATGGACTTCGTCGATGATGTAGACTCGGTACCGCCCACGAAAGGCGGCAAACTTGACGTTTTCTCGGATCTCACGTACATCGTCCACGCTCGTATTGGACGCCCCGTCGATCTCCATGACATCGACGGACGTACCTTGCGCGATTTCGAGGCAGTTGGAACAGGCCCCGCAGGGTGTACCGGTCGGTCCCTGTTCGCAATTGAGCGCCTTCGCGAGAATTCTTGCGACCGTGGTTTTTCCCACGCCGCGGGTTCCGGAAAAGAGATAGGCGTGCGCAATTCGTTGCGTGGCGATGGAATTGACCAACGTCTGAACAACATGCGGCTGTCCGATTACGTCATCGAAGGTGCCCGGCCGGTACTTTCTGGCAGAGACTTGATAATCCATGTATACCGTTAGGTGTAAGGGGTGAAGCGCGAAGGGGTGAGAGGAACGACTCCGGAAAACCGTATCATCTTACGTTCCATTTTACCCCTCACGGATCAAGATTCAGCGGGGCCAGGTGATCCTGCGGCACACAGAACTGACCGCTTACCGTTGCTTCCTTCCGGACCTGGCGGGGTTCACAGGGTTCTGTCGCACAGGGCCCAGCCCCTTTCTGTCGTACTGAGTTTATTTTATGTATTGGTCTGTCTGATTCCTACCGTCAACGAAATCAACCAAAGCGACTAGACGAACGAAACACGAGATTGGCGGAGAGGGTGGGATTCGAACCCACGGTCCCATTGCTGGGACGCATGCTTTCCAAGCATGTCGATTCGTCCACTCTCGCACCTCTCCACACGGATTTTCGAGAGGCGGCATCTTAACACGCGATCTGATGACCGGCAAGGTGAAGGAACCGCTCCCGCACAGGAATCGCTGACTCACATTGACCAAGGCCAAACCCCTTCCTATACTTGATGCAGTTCGCAGGACGTTGCGCCCATGAAAATCGCGATAGGTATACTCCTTGTCGTGGCCGCGCTGATCATAGTGGTTATGGCACTTCCCTTCCTGGTTGACCTCAATAAGTATCAAGATCAATACAAGCCACTCATCGAAGACGCGCTCAATCGCAAGGTTCAGCTGCAAGACATCCGTCTCACCATGTGGCCCAGGATTGGTGCCCGTGTAGCCGGATTTGCCGTGCTAGATGACCCGGCATTCGACTCAAGCCCCTTTACCTCTCTAGAATCGCTGGACGTGGGCGTCAAACTCATACCGTTACTTAGAGGCAAACTAGAGGTAGAAAATATCACGCTCCGTGCCCCCGTGATCACGATTATCAAGAACAAGAACGGCGTCTTGAACGTCTCGACCATCGGCCGTACCGGTGTTGCACTCCCGACCGCTCCTTCGCGTGCGCCGATTCCATCGACCGAAGGTCCGCTCAAGATCCTGATGCTGCTGGCCGTGGATCGAGTCTCTATCATCGGCGGAACACTGACCTACCGTGACCTGTCAGCCCCCAAACCGGCCGAGTATGTGTTGCAGAACATGGAGTTGCTGCTCCAATCCGTTCGTCTCGGCCAGACCCCGAGTCTGCATGTCAGCACTCTTGTCCAACCATACAATCTGCCTGTAACGCTGAACGGCACATTCGGCCCGCTCAAACAGACAACGGATATCGACGCCATAAATTTGCATCTGACAGTGGAGAAGACTGTTTTTACCATCAACGGCAGCACCGCCGGGCATGATGCGACGGTCAACGTCAACTCTCCGGCCATCAATACGGCGAATTTTCCGATGGCCCTGCCATTCCAAAAACCGGTTGAATTGAAGAGCCTTGAACTTGCTGCAGTGGTCAAGGGCCAAGAAGCGAATTTGAGCCATCTGTCGTTTCAGCTCTTCGATGGGCAGGTGACGGCACAGGGGAAATTCACTTCCGGATTCGACAGTCCACCCTTCACCGGCAAGGCGACGATTCAAGGTCTGCAGCTCGGTCCAGCTCTTGACGCCCTGGCGACCACGCAAGTCTCTATTAGCGGGAGAGCAGGAGCTGAGCTCGCGTTGCAAGGCCTTGGATTCTCCATACCGGATCTCGCTAAAAGCCTAGAAGGAATCGGCCACGTCGCGGTCAAAGATGGGAAGATCGAAGGCGTGAACCTCCTCCGGGAAACCATCGCCATCCTGAACATCGCGGGCATCTCGCTCGATGAGGCCAAAGCGACGGTCTTTTCAATACTTGAAACGGACCTGGCGATTAAGGAGGGCCTCGTCAACGTCCAGCGGCTTCTGATAGACAGCCATGAATTCCAAGCCACGGGAAGAGGAACCATCG
>DATDFW010000371.1:0-5612 GCA_036522375.1 Nitrospiraceae bacterium | reverse complement strand
CCCCCGCTCCTGCCAACCACGCTGATCCGGCCGCCATACCCAAGCATGGCAATCATTCGGGTCCACAGGGCACCCCCAACGCTGTCGACGACTAAGTCGACTCGCTTCGGGCTGATTGCCGTCGTCACAGCCTTCACCAGATTCCTGTCCGTTGGATCAGAAACGAAGTCGGCCCCGAGTGTCTTGAGTTTGGCGCGCTTCTCCACACTGCGTGATAGCGCCACCACGGTGAGGTCCATCGACTTCCCCAGCAGCACTGATGCCACACCGACACCGCCCGACGCGCCGGTGACGAGGAGGACGGACCCAGCGGGGAGAGACGCCGGAGGATCGTGCCACTGCGTCAGCGCCTGCCAGGCCGTGAGGAAGACCAAAGGTGCGCCAGCCATCTCTTCAACGGACCAACCGTCGGGGACTCGGGTCACACTTTCCACGGGCACCACGACCTTCTCGGCCAGGGTGCCCCATTCCTCCACCCCACTTTGCAGCGCAGGAGACCCACGGTCTCGCCCACCCGAACGTTCTTCACGCCAGGCCCTACCGCCACAACGTCACCCACGCCATCACGCCCTAGAATATGTGGCAGTGACGGCTTGGCTGGATACATCGCCTGCGCCAGAAAGGCATCCGCAGGGTTCAGCGCTGCGAACTTCACTCTCAACAATACTTCGGCCGAGCCTGGCTGAGGATCAGCTACCTCGCCAAACCGTAGACTGTCGACACCCTCATATGAATCCATCAGCCATGCGCGCATACATTCGTCTCGCCTAGGCACGCCAGCTTGCTTGTCTCTCTCAGTGCTCGTCTCTATGTATAGTAGCTGCCTGTCGGATGCGTGATTGTCACCTCAGGATCCGCAGGCGTCATATCGATTTTCAGCGGGTGTCGTGCGTTCCCACACCTAATCGCATTCCTTAAACTTCGTTTCCTGACAGCGCCGCGCTAGCTCCTCCGCCTTCTTAATCTGTGCAGCTGTCATGTGTGAGGCCACACTGGTCTGATTCTGCATGGTGATTCTTTGCTCATCGCCACTCGACGCTTTTGCACCGATGTTGTACCACATGTGGGCCCGAAGGAAGTCCTGCGGGATGCCTTGCCCCACTTCATACATCACACCCAGATTGTTCTGCGCCGATGCGTGTCCCTGCTCCGCTGCCTTACGGTACCATTTCAACGCTTCCTGGTAGTCCTGCGGAATGCCCTGTCCATGGCGATACATGACACCCAGATTGAACTGCGCCGATGCGTATCCCTGCTCTGCTGCCTTGCCGTACCACTTCAGCGCTTCCTGAGGATCCTGTATCACACCTTGTCCCTTGTCATACATGACACCTAGGCTGAACTGCGCTGGTGCGTCATTCTGCTCCGCCGCCTTACGGTACCACTTCGCCGCTTCCTGGTAGTCCTGTGGGTTGCCGCGTCCCTTCTCATACATCACACCCAAATTGAACTGCGCCGGTGCATGTCCCTGCTCCGCCGCCTTGCGATACCACTTCACCGCTTCCTGAGTGTTCCGCGCGGCGCCCCGGCCCTTCTCATACATCACACCCAGATTGGACTGCGCCGGTGCGTCGCTTTGCTCCGCCGCTTTGCGGTACCACTTCAGCGCTTCCTGGTAGTCCTGTGGGACACCCTGTCCCATCTCATACATCACACCCAGATTGTTCTGTGCCCATGCATATCCCTGCTCCACAGCCTTACGGTACCATTTCACGGCTTCCTGGTCGTCCTGAGGAATGCCGTCTCCTTGGCGATACATCACACCAAGATTGAACTGTGCCGGTGCAAGTCCCTGCTCCGCTGCCTTGCGGTACCACTTCAGCGCTTCCTGAGCGTCCCGGGGAACACCCTCTCCATGACGATACATGACACCCAGATTGAACTGAGCCGATGCGATTCCTTGCTCCGCCAGTGGACGGAAGAGTCGTGCCGCCTCTGTATAGTCACCACGATCATAGGCAGATTTCGCATCGTCAATGGAATCTGCTGGCGCGACTGTCGCACAGGCCACGACCAACCAAACGGCGAAGAGGATATACCGCACGGTTCACCTTCCTCTCAAAGGATGATATCGCCAACGGAACCTAAGCTGAATACCCTGTCACAGCGTGCCGAGATTCGCAATATCATCGATTGACGCGCTGTCGATCACTGATCGCAGACCACCGCTAGTTGAATAAGAACATGGGAATTTGCTAAAGATGGGCGTGAGCGAACACTGATGAAGATACGAATTACGGTGAACCAATCAGCGGATCGCTCAGGCTGCTCCCATCGGGACCTGACGTTGGCAGGGCGATCCATGAGAATGCAAGGACGTTCCCTCAAGCGCTCGACGGAACGCTATACCTGCAATGCCTGCGGCAAACCGCTTATCCGCACTCTCAAATAAATCCAGCTCCAGACTGTCCAATTGAAAGTTGATCAACATGTCCGAGGAATGTGGAAACGGACGTATCAGATTTGTCCTGCCGCACTCAACGTATTAGAACTCAGTCCCCACTCAACGGCACGTTCCACAGCTTTGTATAGATCGAACCGGTCGGCTTCAATTCACTCTTCATCAGGACGACCGATTCCACAGCCAGGGAGCCTAACGAGAACGGACGATCCAGCACTCCGCTTTGCGCCAATGCGACTCCAACGTGCCGTTCACCGGTCTTAATTCGCGCCAAGGTCAGATGAGGGCTGAATGGCTTGGGCTCGCGGAGAAAGCGTAGGTCCTCACAAGCCTGTTCGATCGTGGCATGAATCCCCTCCATTCGCCTCGCTTCTATTCCTCGCTCCCAATCCTCCGACGGTCCGATCCACAGTACGCGCGGACTCTGCGAACGAGGAAATGCACCAAGCCGTTCGAGCGGTACGTTCACAGCACTCCGACTTCCGATCGACTGTTCAAGCGCAGCGCGCAGCGGATCGATCATCTGCTCATCCATATCACCAAAGAACTTGATTGTCAGATGGAGCGACGCCGGTTGCACCCAGGAGATGCGCGTGTCTCGCTTCATCCTCGGTTCAATCCTACGTTTCAACTCTTCTTGGAGAGTGACAAGTTCGGCCCGCAGTGCTTGAGGAAGTTCGATAGCGAGAAAGGCGCGGATCACTTCAAGTCCACATTATTCATGACGGTTCGTCGTCTCCCCCCTCATCTTCCCCCATAGTATGGGGGAGGATGAGGGAGGGGGCGCGAGACAGGCGCGCGGAGTTCAAGGGACTGGCTCCGCCGTCTACGACGGTGCCTGCCCCGCTGTTCATCAAACCAGGACAGGCGCCAAAATGAAGGACGCCAGTCCCCAACAGTACGTTGAAGGTCCAAGGGGCGAGCCCGTTGGCCGACAGGTGCGTCGTCACCGCGCTTGCGAGGTCGAGCGCCCTTTGTATGATCCTGGCGCGAAGAAAGAATACCGCAATGAGTTTTGATTTTCCTATCGGCGATGCAGCAGAAGTGTTCATGAATAATGCGGCTAGGCCTTATTGAGCAACCAGCGGCGAAGAAGGTCTAGCGCGGCTTGTGAGGATCTTTGTTTAATGATACTGCGGTCTCCATGAAACCGGAACTCTTGTGCAGTCGGCTGGCCGGTGACACTATCCAACCCGATATAGACCAGCCCGACAGGCTTGGTTTCCGTCCCGCCGCCTGGCCCTGCAATGCCGGTGACGCTGAGCCCCACTGACACGTTGGCGCGTGTGCGAATGCCATAGGCCATTGCGGCCGCCACCTCTTTGCTCACAGCGCCATGCTGGGCAATCAGTTCCGCCGGCACACCCAGCATCTCCATTTTCGCCCGATTGCTGTAGCAGATGGCGCCGCGATCCATATAGGCCGATGAACCAGGCACCTGTGTGAGTCGATGACCAATCAATCCGCCAGTGCAGGACTCGGCGACCGCCAGCATAAGCCCACGTTTCGTGAGTTCCCGCCCGACGACCTCTTCCATCGTGTCGCGCCCTTCGGCGAAAAGCCAATCGCTGAGTCGCACGCGAAGGTCGTCGGCAAGTTTCGGCAGCAAATTACGATGTATCCCATCGGCCGATTGGGTTCCCTTCGTCGTCAGCGAGACCAGCACACCCATCGGTGAAGCAAGCAACCCCAGGTCGACCGGTGCTCCTTTGGGAACGAGTCCATTTAACTTGGCATCGACCTCTGCCTCTGCCAGGCCGAAGGTATGAAAGACCTGACGGACGATCGGTGAGCGAGGAGACCGGCCCGATGCGCCATACTCTGCGTGCAGCAGCGGCAGCACTTCCTGCAGCATCATCTCTTCCATTTCCCGCGGCACGCCAGGCAACGAGATGATCAGTCCCTTCTCCCATCTCAGGCAAAACCCCGGCGCAGAACCGACTGGATTCTTCAGCACGGTGGCACCGGACGGTATCATCGCCTGCCGCAGTTGCCCTTTGCTCGGCCGGCGGCCCCACTGCGCAAGTCTGGCCGTCATACCTTCCAGCGCGTCCTTGCGACGCCCAAGCCGATGGCCGGTCGCTTGAGCCACCGCTTCTCTCGTGCGATCGTCCACGGTAGGACCGAGCCCTCCGGTCATGATGATCACCTGGACTCGCGTCATGGCTGTAAGAATGGCCGTGACGATATCCTCTCGTTCATCACCGACGACCGACTTGAATCGGACAGTGATCCCGAGCATACCGAGTTCGTCGGCGAGGAAAAGAGAGTTGAAATCCGATCGGCCTCCGATCAACAGTTCGGTCCCGATCGCGATGGTTTCTGCCGTGAGTGGCAAGGCTGAGGATGCCGTGGACATGGATAGCAGGGAGCAGTCCTAGCTAGTGAATATCGATAAATTTCAAGGGGAAGCTGGCCTCTCCTCCGGTCGCGGGATAGACCGTAATCGTCGTCTCAGCCATCGGATCGAAGTCGGCATAGTTGAACGAAGCTACAACCTTTGCTTTAAATTTTGGACTCGCCGGCCACATGGCGCTACGCTCGGCCCGTGCATCAAATCGCACCGTCGCAGGCTTAATGGACTTGCCGCCTTGTTCAAGCATGATGTAACTGTCCACCGCAAAGTTCGGTGTCTCGCCAAAGATCACGGTACTAACAAGCATGGTCTTACTTTCCAATACCTGAGCCACATCGGCTTGACTGGGCTCCGTTCCCCGCAACGCCATATGCGTGGCCATGACCGACAGTCCGCCGAGCTTTGTCACCAAAAATCCTTTGGGATGGACAGCGTCTGACACTCCAAACCGCTCATAGAAACTCTCCGGAGACCTATGCTTTTCCGCCGCCTGCTTTCCCTCATTGAGTGCGGTCTGAACTTGCTTGGGGGTAGGGTTCACGTCGATGGCATGGGCCGACACATGGGAGAGGACACTCAACGCAACCGTGCCCACATACCACAGCATGCGCTTCTGAGTATGGGCCTGCATCACCCACATAATACGTAAGGCAGTATCAGATCATCCTTCTCCTGTCAACGAACAGCTCAATTCGGTACTGGGGTATTAGTGTGTTGCTACTTGGATTAGTTCTGAAATCGTCCATACATGGTCTGTCAGGCCAGATTCCATAGCTGGAGTAACTCTTAGGCTTTGATGCACTCGACAGAAATTATAATAGGCGAATTGGAGGGCATAGGCATGCTTCAGATTGA
>DATDFW010000370.1:0-3882 GCA_036522375.1 Nitrospiraceae bacterium | reverse complement strand
CCATCGACTGGCGCAGACCCTCGTGGCCTGGTAACAACTATGACTTGGTGGGAACCGCCTAGGCGGGCTGGACCGAACTCACTAAAGAACGGACTCGGGATAGGGATTGCGTAATCAACGCCTCGAGGGTGGATGCTCTTGCGCCGACAATTTCCACACGAGCCCGATTGATCGGCAGCAGGACCTTCGTGGCCCGTGCGCCGAGAATGGCATCAACGATTTCCGGTGTCACCTCACCGAGCATTGCGCCTGGTAACACCAAATTCAACGAGGTGACAATCACGTCTACTGTCGGCAACGTGTCGGCCATCGCACGCGCTCCGACACCCACTTGCATCGCGCCGGCCTGTTTCATCGCCGCGGCCGCGACGGTATTGGTCCCCAGCGCCACGATGTGATGGGTCTGGCCGAGTTCCGACTGGAGTCCTGCGACCAGCCGAGAGCCAAGCCCTCCACCTCGCCCATCGATGACGCAGACACGCATTGTCTATACCAAACCTTTTCCGGTCGTCGTCATGGTGAGTTTGCCATGCTTCACACCTTTGACCGACAGCAGCGCATCCGCCACCTTCCTGATCTCAGATCCCTTTCCCTTCGCTACCAAGACCTCAAGACAATGATCATGGTCGAGATGGACATGCATCCCGGCCATGATATGACCTTGAAAATCGTGCTGGATATGAGTCAGTTTTCTCGTCAGATCGCGCACATGATGGTCGTACACAAAGGTAATCGTCCCAACTGTTTCTTTGTCATCGTTCCACTCCTGGCCGACCAGATTGTCACGAATCAGGTCTCGTAGCGCTTCCGAACGGTTTGTATACTTGCGTTTCTTGATGTGGAGATCGAATTCATCCAACAGGTGATGGTCCAACGACACGCCGAATCGAATGAGTTTCTTCATCGGAGTCTAACGGTAGCACGATTGTGAGAAACGTAGCATTCCGCGAACGACAAATCAATACATCGCCGCCTCGATCACACAGGGAACACACTTTATTGAATCTATATTTCGACAGGCTGGAGCAGGGACTCACTCAGGCTACAGACATCCAGCAAAGACTCCGTGCAATCCAGTAGGTTGCTGAAAAATACGCTGGCATAGAAGACCGTTGTTTGATTCGTCTCGTTTGTTGTGCCCCAGATCAACCCATCTTGCCAGCCTCATAAAATAGTTTTTCCGAATCATGCCCGGGCAGATCCAAAATCAAAAACCCCTCGTAGGGGGAGACAAGTGCGCGTGCCTTTTCACATTCACCGTTCACTCACAGGAGGGCAGGACCATGAAAACCAGGATAGCGTCGTATCTCGTCATCAGTGGATTGGTGCTCGGCGTCACGGGCTGTAACACGATGGACTCCACATCCGATTCTACGATGTCTAAATCAGCGACCATGGCGGACAAGCCGCTCTACGATCGATTGGGTGGCAAGGTGGCGATTACCGCTGTCGTGGATGACTTCGTTGGGCGCGTCGCCGCCGACAGCCGCATCAATGGGAAATTCGCCAACACCGATATCCCCAGATTGAAGATGCTATTGGTAGAACAGATCTGCCAGGCCTCCGGCGGTCCTTGCACCTATAGCGGTCGCAGCATGAAGGCGACTCATGCCGGCATGGGCGTTAGCAGCAGCGACTTTGACGCGCTGGTCGGCGACCTGGTCGCCACACTCAACAAATTCAAGGTTCCGGAACGGGAGAAAAGCGAACTGCTCGGCGCTCTCGGTCCGATGAAGGGCGACATCGTCGAAAAGCCGATGGCATCCATGCACTGACGGGTGTTCACACAAATTGACAGTGCATTGTGGGGAGTGGAACAGCCGGCAATCGTCACGATCTATCCCTTTGGAATTTATTTTCCCTTAAAGCAGGGTGGCCAGGCTCCGCCTCAAACTGCGCGCGTCCAACGAGCACTTTCCGAATGTGCGCGTTGTGCGAGCAATGAGGCAAGCCTGGTCACCCCGCGCCCCCTCACTCGCCTTGAATCGGAATGTACAGCGCGTTCCCCTGCCGGTTGACCAGCAGGAGTGCAAGATCGGACGGCTTTATGGGATCGGCCAGTCGCTGGAACATGACGAAGTTGGAGATAGGCTGTCGATTGAGTTCGAGAACGACATCGCCGGGCTGGAGGCCGGAAGATTCGGCCAGACTGCCTTCCTCAATGTCGGTCACCACCACCCCGCTGCTGACTGTCAGATCCAACTGCCGAGCCAACGCCGTGGTCACATCGTCGAAGACGACACCGGCGAGAGGATGAGCGGTGGCTGCCGAGACCGATCCGGCCTGGCTCTTTTTGGTCCGTTCACGTGGCGCTTCCTGGACAACCAGTTCAGTCTGGTAGGGCTTCGTCTCGCGCATGAGTTCCAGCCGGTGCTTGCTTCCAATCGTAGCCGCAGCCACCAGGTTCCGTAGGTGTCCGCTGTCCATCACGTCGCGTCCGTCAAACCGCACAACTACATCGCCGCGCTTGAGGCCGGCTCTCTCGGCGGACCCTTTCGCCTGCACATCGGTCACGATCGCCCCTTTCACATCGGGAAGACGAAAGACCTTGCCTAGCAGCGGTGTAACATCTTGCGTCGAGGCGCCGAGAAACCCACGGACGACACGACCGGTCTTGAGCAAGCTCTGCATGGCAGCCCGAGCCATATTGCTCGGAATGGCGAAACCCACGCCGACACTCCCGCCTGTCGGACTGGCAATGGCGGTATTAATCCCCACCAATTCTCCATTGATGGTCACCAAGGCCCCACCGGAACTGCCCGGATTAATGGGGGCATCGGTTTGAATGAAATCTTCGAAATCAGCGACACCGACATCGGCGCGACCAACGGCACTGACAATGCCGAACGTCACACTGCGGCTCAACCCAAGGGGGTTCCCGATTGCAAGCACGAATTCGCCGACGGCGAGCGCGCTCGAATCTCCCCACGTCACCATCGGTAGATTGTTCGCATGAATTTTCACCACAGCCACGTCTGTTTTTGGATCGGTGGCCACCACTCGCCCTTTGTATTGCCGACGGTCGGCGAGAATCACGTCCACATCGACCGCGTCGGCAATGACATGGTTGTTCGTCAGTATGTAGCCATCCGACGACACAATGACGCCGGAGCCCTGACCATATTGCCGCCGCGGAGGGGCATCCTTGAAGAGTCCGAACGGCAGCGCTTCGTCGCTGAACCCTTGATCGCGGACCATCACCGTGGACGCAATGCTGACGACTGCGGGAATTACTTTCGTCGCGGTCGCCTTGACCTGTGCTTGAAGTTCACCCCCGCCTGCCACAGGAATCACGCGACTCCCGGCCAGAGCGGTTCCACCGACCATCAAGCTCCCGACACAGAGTCCGATCATGAGTCGTCCTGTCAGATCACGTCGAAGCACGCCACGGTCCTTTCTACACATTCACTCTGTTCGATTTACGTTAAACGACTGTAGCCTAGCATGCGCACGTCGGAGGCGCACTTACAATTCCACATGACGCAGACGGAGGGCATTGGAGATGACGGACACAGAACTAAAAGTCATTGCGGCACTGGCGATGATGGGGCTTAACAGAACCCCCCAGACTGGATAAAGCAGGCCTGCCGCAATCGGCACCCCGATGATGTTATAGAGAAAGGCGAACAAGAGGTTTTGCCGGATATTTCTCATCGTGGCTTGGCTCAGCCTCCTCGCACGGAGCAACCCGCGCAGATCCCCTTTCACCAGCGTCATCCCCGCGCTCTCAATGGCCGTGTCTGTTCCCGTACCCATGGCAATCCCGACATCGGCCAACGCAAGGGCTGGAGCATCATTAATTCCGTCTCCGGCCATCGCCACCACGCGGCCCTGAGATTTGAGGCGGGCGATAATCTGTCCCTTGTGGTCCGGCAAGACACC
>DATDFW010000369.1:0-2874 GCA_036522375.1 Nitrospiraceae bacterium | reverse complement strand
CATCGCCTTGCAGTTCACTAAGTCTGCGTGTCGTGTTCGTGTGATCGGGCAATTGGAAGTCGGGGAAAATGCCTCCGGGCACGATATCAGAACGCATGATTCGACTCCTTCCGTTTTCTTAAAGGTCCAGAGTGACGTCCGCGTTTGGCACGGAGCAGCATACGAGCACGTTCCCGGGGGCGGGCCTCTCCAGCGGCTCAGGGTTATAAACGATCGATCCGCCAATCAGGCCAGTCATGCAGGTATGGCACACTCCAGTCCGGCATGACCATCTGACCGGAACGTCGCACGCCTCCGCCAATTCAAGCAAACTCGCGAATTTCGGATCCCAAGCCGCGGTAATCCCGCTGCGCGCGAATGAGACCGCCGGGCCAGGTCCCGGCGGCCCTTGCGGCAGGTGAGGAGTGTGCTCAACCTGCGCCATCCCAGGTGTAATGCTCTCAAGCACACCAAAGATTTCCGTGTGCACATTCTCTGCGGGCACACCCCAACTCTTGAGGCCATCGCGCATATTCTTCAAGAATGAAGATGGGCCACACAGATAAAAGTCGCTACCTTGCGGCACGCCGATCCTCTCCAGCAAAGGTGTGTCTATGTGTCCGGGAGCATCGAAGTCTACACCGATTTGATCGCCCGTAGTCGGCCTGCTGTAGACGATGCACCCTCGTCCGCGAGAGAGCTGTTTCAATAAGGAATGCGATTCCTCAGCAAATGGATGGTCGGCTCGGTTGCGCGCTCCGTAGATCCACCAGACCTCACGTTGCGATTTCTCTGCAGCGAGTGTGTGCAGCATCGACATTACGGGCGTTGCGCCCACTCCCGCGCTCAACAGAACTGCAGGGTTTTGGCTGGGACGCAGAGTAAAGCTTCCGCGCGGTGCGCTGACATCCAAGACGTCGCCTTCTCGCGTGCGATTGCACAGGAATGAACTGCCAATACCATTCAATTCGCCCTTCACGCTGATGCGGAGATGGTCAGTCGCCGGCAGATCGGACAACGAATAGCTGCGAAGAACTGATGGTTTGTTTGGATCGACGAGCAATCGCAGAACCACAAATTGACCCGCCTGGAAGATACCAAGAGGCCGCCCATCGACCGGGGTTAGAACGAAGGACGTTACGCTGTCGCTTTCCTTGTGAATGCTTGCGACTCGCATCTGTCGGAAGCCGGGCCATGCTGGCGCTTGCTCCTCATACGCGAGTCCCGGATTCCCCAAGCCAGTTTTGGAGGTCAGATCTTGTTCGAGCATGGCGTGTAACGATTCCTGCCAGCCCTTGCTCAGCGCAGGAACACGGAGCGCGCGTTGTAGTTCTTTGCGGGAATGTCCCGGCAGGTACAGCAGTCCGTCAACCTCGGCAATCGTGATTCGTTCGGGACCGTCGGCAATTTTCACAATGTCGTCGCCCGCCCCAACTTCTCCTTCTTGCAATACGCGAAAATAGAATCCTGGTCTGCGATGTGCAACAAGAAGGGCCGCCATCCGAGGTTCATTCATGCGGATGCCGATGCGGTAGCACGTTACGCGCGGTTGTGATACTTCAAAAATCGTATCGCCGATTCGGTATCGATCGCCGATGCAGACCTCGTCATCCGGAAGTCCTTCGATGGTGAAGTTTTCTCCGAATTGGCCGTAGACGAAGTCATTACGTCCGAGAAAGCGTTCCCAATAGTGATAGGACTCCATTTGATAGACAAAGACGGCTCTCTGCTCCCCTCCGTGACCGGCGAGATCGCCCTGCCCGTCGCCAACGATGTTGAGCTTGCGCGCCATCCTTCGGCCTTGAACCGGAGACTTCCAGATCCCGGTATGCACGGTCTTCCCGCTCCACGTCACGTCCCGCGGAAGACCGACATTTACCGAGAGCAATCGCGGCATGCGTACCTCATCGATACCAGAGCCTGGTTTGCGTTCTTTCCTTGCTTACCACCGACGGGCCGGTGCGGCACCATCTACGTGGAGGATTTCTCCGCTCACATGATCTGCTCGTACCAGGTAAAGAACGGCTTCTACGATATCCTTCACCGTCGCCTTTTTCATAATCGGATGCGATGTAGATTCGGTGGGATCGTCAGGGTGCATTGGTGTGCTTACAACGCCAGGAGCCACGCCATTGAAGCGAATGCCATCTTGCGCGTACTCGACCGCGAGATTCTGGATTGCCGAATTCAAGCCTCCCTTCGTAATCATCGAAATGGAGCCATTGGTGCCGGCGATTGGCCGATCAGCAAGCGCGGCAGTGATGCTCACGACGCACCCCGCTTTCTGCTTCAGCATCTCTTTTACAGTGCGCTGAGTCATGTGGAGGAATCCGAGCAGATTCGTGGAGACCAGGGCGTCGAAGTCCTCAACCGTGAAGTCAGTGAAAGGCTTGTTAAGGAAGATGCCCGCGTTATTCACCAAAACATCCACGGTTCCGAAATTGTTGATTGCTGTTTCGACAGCATCGATAGCCGTTTGCTGCTTGCCGATATCGCCCTCAAGAATGACCAGGCCGCGCGATGCAGTCAGCCTTTGATTTGCGTTACGAGAGGTTGCGACGACGTTATAGCCTTCTTCCAAAAAACCTTCGACTAAACCCCCGCCTATACCCCCTGATGCGCCGGTTACGATTACTGTTGGTTTGCCCGACATACACAACCTTTCGTTTGAGCTTAGACAGCCACCTGTTCCGCGCATCGAGTCTTGTGCGGTGCGCCCACGCAAGGGAAATCGGCGAGCAGGCCAACGTTGTCTGTCGTCACCTTTCGCGCGAAAGGCGTATCAGCAGGATGGCGTATTGCTCCAACTCACTGCTGCCCAGCAACGCAAACTGGACCAGCGGTTTCCAATCCATCATCTCTCGCCTCCCCGGCCTGCCCCGTATTCTTACCCCC
>DATDFW010000368.1:0-10379 GCA_036522375.1 Nitrospiraceae bacterium | reverse complement strand
CTTTCCATTTGAGCTCAAGGCCCCTGACTTTTGCTTCTCCGCCTCCATGAATGGCATCAGATAGGCCACAGCTTTCTTCATGACCCTGGCACTCTTGACGACTTGCGGTAAAAACATCTTGCCGGACCCGAACAAATCCCCCACGATATTCATCCCAGCCATCAATGGCCCCTCGATGACATGCAGCGGCTTGGCATACCGTTGTCGAGCTTCCTCAATGTCCTGCTCGATGAAGTCGGTCATACCTTTCACCAGTGCATGGGAGAGACGCTCCTCGACCGTACCCGAACGCCACTCATCGTCCTTCACCGCTACCTTGCCCTGCTGCTTGACTGTCTCAGCAAAGGTCACCAACCGTTCCGTCGCATCTGGACGGCGGTTCAGCAGCACATCTTCAACCAGTTCCAGGAGATCCTTGGGAATCTCCTCATATACCGCCAACTGTCCGGCATTGACGATCCCCATATCGAGCCCGGCCTTGATGGCATGATAGAGAAATGCCGCATGCATCGCCTCGCGCACGCGATTGTTCCCGCGAAACGAGAAGGAAATGTTACTGAGGCCGCCGCTGACCTTGGCTAGTGGAAGATGCTGTTTGATCCATCGAGTGGCTTCGAAAAAGTTCACTGCATAGTTGTTATGTTCCTCGATGCCGGTCGCCACAGTGAGGATATTCGGGTCGAAAATGATGTCTTGGGCGGGGAAACCGATGCGCTCCGTGAGGAGGCGATAGGCCCTCTCACAGACCTCAATCTTGCGCTCATATGTATCGGCCTGACCACGTTCGTCAAAGGCCATCACCACCACGGCCGCCCCATAGCGACGGACGAGTTTGGCCTGCTGGAGAAACTTGGCTTCGCCTTCTTTGAGACTGATGCTATTGACCACAGGTTTACCCTGGATGTCTTTTAGACCCACTTCCAGTATTTCCCACTTGGAACTATCCACCATGATCGGTACGCGAGAGATATCAGGTTCGGAGGCCACCAATCGTAGGAATTTCTGCATGGCAGCCTGGGAGTCGAGCATGCCCTCATCCATGTTGATGTCGATGATCTGAGCGCCTCCCTCGACCTGTTGCCGTGCCACCGAAAGCGCGGTTTCATAATCGCCACCCAGAATCAGTTTGGAAAAAGCCGGTGATCCCGTGACGTTGGTCCGTTCACCGATATTCACAAAATTCGATTCCGGCCGAATCGTGACCGCTTCCAGTCCGCTGAGTCTGGTATGAGGCTCGACGTGTGGCGGGATGCGCGGAGGAAGACCCTGTACGGCTTCGGCAATCAGCTTGATGTGTCCGGGTGTCGTCCCGCAACAGCCACCGACAATATTCAGCCAGCCATTCTGCGCCCATTCTTTCAATTGGGTCGCTAGGCTATCGGGGGTCTCAGGGAACCCCGTCGGCAGCAGCGGATTCGGCAGTCCGGCATTCGGATGGCAACTCACAGGAATCGGAGCCAGCTTCGAGAGCTCTTCAATCAACGGTCGCATTTCTTTGGGGCCTAACGCACAGTTGATGCCGACGCTGAGCAAGGGCACGTGGGAAATCGAATTCCAGAAGGCTTCGATTGTTTGACCTGTGACCCCGCGATTGCTGCCGGCCTGAATAAACGTCACCGAAGCCATGAGGGGAAGCCTGATGTGTCGATCCTCGAAAAACTGATCAATGGCGAAGAAGGCAGCCTTCGCATTGAGCGTGTCGAAAATAGTCTCGACCAATAAGAGATCGACTCCGCCGTCGATCAAGCCACGGACCTGCTCGTAGTAGACTCTCACCAATTCGTCATAGGTGGTGCCGCGCGCCGCAGAATTGTTGACGTCGGTCGAGATCGACGATGTTTTCGTCGTCGGCCCGATTGCCCCCGCCACAAAGCACAACCGGTCCGGCGCTGCTTCCATCACCCGCTTCGCAGCACGCCCGGCACATTCAGCTCCGGCTCTTGCAATTTCATAGGCCAGCGACTCCATGCCGTAATCGGCCAACGAGATAGCTTGCGAGTTGAAGGTATTCGTCTCCACGATGTCGGCACCGGACTCGAAATACTGGCGATGGATCTCTTCGATCAGGGCGGGTTGCGTGAGGTTCAGCAGATCATTGTGTCCCCTCAAGTCTCTTTTCCAATCTCTGAATCGCTCACCTCGAAAAGCGGCCTCGTCCAGCTTCCGCTGCTGAATCATGGTCCCCATGGCCCCATCGAGGACCAGAATGCGTTGTTGCAATAACGCCTCTAACGCTGCACTCATGCGAAGTGTCTCCACCATTGAGTCACATTGTGAAGGAAGTTGGGCCATCATAACCGAGAGGCTCTTATACCAGCAAGCAATCCCGATCCTTGCGCCTTGACAGGAGGGGAGGCCGCCGATACGATGCCGCTATCAGCCGGAGAGACCCTATGCTCCCGCGGTTTTTGATTCATATTATCATCTCAACTCTGCTTCTCTTATCCGCCGGCGTCTGCTTTCAGCCTTCTGCAGTCTTCGCAGCAGCCTATTTTGAGGATGGGTACCTCGGCCTCACACAAGCGGAACTCCATCAAAAGCTCGGGATGCCGCAGGCGGTACGCGATCGAAAGTCCGAGTTGCGCGTCTTTAGCTACTATGCCATCACCGATTGGGAAAAGTATTTTCGGAAACTCGTCTCGCCGGAACATGGCGAAGACGTCTATACCTTCACCCGTGATGGCATTGAGGTCCGATACTCATTCAGCTATACCGTCGACCCCAATGATGAACGTGAAAACCGAACGTTATTCGTCCGGCTCGTCGATATTGAGTTCTCCCCCACGGTTCCGCTCGCCCAGATCCCCACACTTGTCCCGGAATTTCATCCTTCAGAAGATCCCTCGTCCCCCTCATTCCGATCGAACATCTGGGTGTTGTTGTTCAAAGGCCCCGCATCATCACAGGCGCGCTTTATTGTGAAGGAGGCAACCAGGGACAAGTTGGAGTGGACCCTCGCCTACCAACTATTCTCGTTGCAAGGACTGCCAGACCCCCTTACGACGACGGCGCGGATCGATCGAGTGGAAATCAGCACTCAGAGTGTCGACCTTGTCAAGCAACGGCAGCGCCATACCCATGACCCTATTCTCAATCCTTATTCACTTGAATTCTCTCAGCATGCCCTTGCCCCTCGCCCGCCCACAGTGAAGAAGGTACCAGTCCCAAAGTATGCCGAATAGGAATCTGTCCGAGTCATGGCAATTCACCTCGACAATCGATCTGATCACATCTGTTCGGGCAGCACCTCTGCCGGCATCTCCTTCACTTTACAACGAAGGATGACTCGACCAGGCCCCTACCCGACATTCATGTTTGTATTTTAACGGAGATCTGAGGCTGATTATGGAATCTGCTGAAGACGGTCTTGGTGCTTTTTCTCGTTCTGGGCGGCTTGCTTCTGTATCACATCCATCGGCCCATCCTTCGACACATACATCAAAACTGGAGTGCCAATGCCCAACATGATCAAACACCACAAAGCCAGAAGGCGGATCCCTTGGCCTTTACTCATGTACATAGCAACGAACAGGACTACCGCTGCTGTACCAGCATAGGTCAGAATCTGCGACTGTGAATGAGAGAGTCCTGCGATGTTGGGGACGGCACCGGAAGCCATATCCCTGATTCTTCTTTGCCAGTTCGTGACACGCTCGTGAATGGCCCCGGCAGTTGAAGCGCCCTGGGGCGTATTTGATATCTGTTCGGTCGTTTTAACCCTTGCACGATACCGTTCAGGAATCGTATTGAAGTTGTCTGTGATCACTGGCGTACCTTGGTCATCAATATAGGAATACATCGTGCCCGCCCCTGCTTCTATTGAAGCAAGCGAGATGAGGAGGCCAACCCCCACAGCCAGGAGCCATCCGGGAAGAATCCATCGTCCTCGATTATTTGCCCGCTTCGATCCAGATGTCATCACAGCTGCACCCATTTGCATTTGCACACATACAGTATAGCGCACTTCTTCTATGGCACTGATTAATAAAGGAAAACTGGTGGATCAACTTGACTCTTTCCGATTTTCGTTGTTACGATGCACCGCGTCATGCATCACATTATTGCGGCTAGTCAAGAACCGATGAACGCCTCTCTCACCGATCTGGAAGAACCAACTCCTTTCATCCGCCGCCGGCCGGTCCGACTCATTATTTATGCCGGGCTGATGTTGTTCGTTCTTGTCATGGTGGTCTGGCCACTCATCGCCCAACTCAAGGATCCGGACTTTCACAAACATATCGCGGAACACCGCGTCATAGTCGGAATGTCGAAAGAACAGGTGCTAGAGGCGTGGGGGGGGCCACAAACGATCAACACGACGTTCACCAAAGACGGCATTCGTCGCGAAGAGTGGATTTTTGAAGATTGGGAAAATGCCGCGGTGGTGAAACACCGCTATCTTTATTTTGAAGAAGGTGCTCTCATCGGCGGATGGTTCCAAGGCTCAGGCGAACGACTCCCCATGCAGTCCCAATCGAACCCACACGTCCCAAAATCGCGGAGCTAGTATATGATTACGGCTGCGATGAGACATCACGAACCGCCAACCGCAATCGGCTCAGCAACATTTCCGCATTGACCTGATCACGCTCGTCGACCATGACACTCGAATTGAGAATGGGAAGTCCAGGATATAAGCTGCTGACATGTTCATTCTGAATGATATAGGCGATACCGCTGCCTTCCAGCAGACTCGTAATCATCGCCAATTCGCCCATGCTCTGCGGTTCCGTAAGACGGATCATCGGCATGCGATGTCCTCCATCATCAAACCGGTCATGGGCCATTGAGCTTGCCTGATATCGTTGCTTTTTTTCTGCATCCCTTTTACACTCTTCCTAGACTACGGTGTTTCAGTAATTTGTACACGACGCTCTTTGCCGGAACCGCCCGACACGGTTAGCACACGTTTCCATTCTCGGATCTGATATACCGCCCAGGCAGGAGATTGACCTTTAAAATAGGCATTCGGGTCTTCCCCACTGGCATTGAAATAGATCGGCTCCGTGAAACCTTCTTCCAACACATAGTCGAGGAGACAGTCCGTCACAAAGCCCGTCCCTCGCAGAGACACTTCTGCGAGCATCGACAGAATATCTTCCGGGTTTTGAACCGTTATAGGATTCATTCACCATCTCCTCGCCGTCGGATTGTAACGAGCCGCTCACCAGGAAGGCAACAGACATGATGCGTCCCATGACGAAAAGCCGATTCCAAGAAGAACTCCTCCGTATCATGGACCGGAAACATCATTGGGCCTGGCCGTCATTCGCCGACGGAACGGTCACCGTCGATCAACTCTCATGCCACTTTCAGCAAGAATACGGCGTGTACGTGAGGGACTTTCCTGTGTTCCTCGCGCACATATACGGACAGAATCCCCCGGCCTCGGTCAGGCGGATGCTCGCCGAGAATATCTACGAAGAAGATACCGGTGGACTCTCGCTGGGGAAATCCCACCCGGAATTATTCCTGACCATGATGGCGGGGCTTGAATTGCCCTCACGTGACTTTGATAAGGTGCGCCTCTTACCGGCCAGTCGACGCTACCGTATCGGGCTGGAGCGTGTCTCTCATAACCGAGACTGGGTGATCGGCGCGGCAGCGTTGACTATCTTCGTCGAAGGCAGCGTGAAGGATCGCGCAGAACTCGCCGACCCCTCCAGGCCTAAGTCCGCCGAAGACATCGAAGCGATCGTCCAACGCCACCCGCTGGTGAAATACCACGGCCTGTCTCCCAATTCCATGGATCTCATTCGCGCACACCAAATGGTCGAAGCCGGCCACCGCCATGATGCCTATGCCATGGTCGTGAACTATGCGACAACGCACATCCAGCAGCAGGCTGTATTGAATTGCCTCAAGCAGTGTTTGGCGCTCTGGCTGGCGTATCGCGATGGAGTTGCCAAGGCCTGTGGATTGAAGAAACCCTAAATCACCGGTTGGTAGTTATCACTCATTGGGGCCAAGATTACCGGCCTGTGTATCATCTCACTCAGCCGCTATTGTCACAGCCTCAATCGATTGAAAAGTCAGTGGGCAGTAATCACAAATGTGGGAACGAGGAATGGTTTACCTCATAATAATTCATCTTTAACATTAAGATTGTCCATTTCGCTGACGAGCTAGCTACCCTGATCCGATTCGGGCCGAGAGAAATGTCATGGGCGCGCTTCTGTTTGGCGATAATGTGATAGGGGTGGCGAGGATTGCGTGAGAAGCGTGATCTGATAGGTTGAGTAACTGACCTGTCGAACCAATAACAGTCCATTCCTCGACATGCGATTGACCGCGGTAAATACGTCGCCCCAACTAAGTTGTGGAAGAGACGTAACGAGTTCGTCCAGAAAACAGGTGCCGGTTTTCCGCAGTCTCTCAATCACGATTCTCTCCGCAGATATATTCATGGGCATCATGGCCTAGACCCTCCTAATGTGATGGAATGAGGGCCTATCCTGCACAAGAATTCACTTTTAAGGAGCTAGGGAAAGCCCTAGTCGATTCTGACGGCAAAATATATGCCGTGATATCGGTGGACCTGGTAAGAAATGCCACAGCCGAGAGATTCTTTATGCAAATCGCCCACAGTGGACTCAAACTATTGGTCAGCTTTTGCGTCAAGTGTTTGTTTGATCGTGCTGACCGTCTGGTCTAATCCAGCTGGTAGTGCCCAGCCCAAGATCGCACACACAGCCGTCGCTGCATCGACCATTGATCGGGCAGCGAAATGAGCTATGCCTGAGAGCAGTATTGGTTCGCCCGTCTTGCCACAAAGCCCTACCCAATCAGGCGTGGCCCTTTGCTTCGCGAACATCCAACCTGCATCTGTTCCATGGACTGACTCATGTGCCCACTCAAAGGTGAAGTAGTCATCCTTTCGATCAAACCTAAAAGCTGCGTCCTTTACCCTGAGGAAAGGCTTAGACCGTATGCGGCCATGCATGGACGCACTCTGGCGGATTTGTTTGCGTTGTTCCTTTAACAACGCGACCTTGCCATCAATGTCGATATCGAGTGCAACCTTCTTCATGGCTTCTAATGCTCCCATTTGGTGGGCTAGCGAATCGTTTAACCAGCGAAGAATCAGTGCAGTTCTGTTGTGTGGCTCGCTCCTGAGCTGCTGAAGACGCATACTCGTCTCAAACAATGACCGCCCTAGAATTGCAGCCTCTTCTGGTAATTCCGCCTTCAGTAATATCAACGTGCCATCATAGAGCCGAAGCGCATGCCAGAACAGGCCGACAATGTGCAGATTGGGGTGACTCACATCGAACCCCTCTTTTGGCGTATCTCTGACGAGCTGAAGAAGCTTCTCAGCGTGCGGTAATACTTCTCCCCACAGCGATTCTCTCCTCACCGCATCCGTCATTGCGTGCCCTCCTTTGGGCCCGTAAGTGACCTATCCTCTCGGGACACGAAAGGAAATATGGTGTGCACTGCGTCCCACATGTAACTTTCGACCCATGCAGTCTCACAAAGGCGAACGCCGAAACGAAACGATGTCAAACATCATGTCATCAGCCTGTGCTCATGACATTCGCTCTAGCATTGCAACCGGGCAGGAGGCGAAGATGTCAGCCAAACGGAGGCTCTGTTTTCCCTCAACATCAGTCGAAAAAAGTGTCTCTCCGGTATAGACATTTTGATAGCCGGAGGCCGGCCTCCAGGAGGGCACTATTACCCAGGTGTCTTCCCATACATCCGGAGCGAAAGGGAAGGTTCCGGTGTCCTGGCATAACCTCCTTACCAGGATTGGAATCACCACGACTACTGCCCGATCTTCATGAATCCGGGCAAAGGCGCATACATGGTTCCTCTTGGCGCCCCCGGCCTGGAGCGGAACATATTCGCCGTGCAGGAACAGATCTGCGCGCGGGCGGCGATAATGTAGTCCGACCGTGGTGATGTATAGTTTGATTCGCCCGTCCGAAGCCGTCGCGAGCAATTCTCGAATGAGATGGCGTCGATCGGATCCTTGAGCAGAGCAATCGGACTGCAAACCCGCTAACAGTTCGGTTCGCACCCTGTAGTCGACAGGACGACGATTGTCCGGATCCACTAGGCTGAAATCCCAGAGTTCAGAGCCCTGGTAGAAATCTGGAATACCGGGCGCTGCGATTTTCAAGAGGACCTGAGAGAGCGAGTTATACACACCAAACCTGGCAATCTCTTCCTGGAACGGAAGGAAATCCATCAAGAAAGGATTGGGCCCAGTGCGATCGAGAATGTGTTCAATGAAATCGCGCACTGCCTGGTCATACGTGTGATTCGGATTGACCCAGCTTGTATGAACCTTGGCCTCTTTCATCGCTTTCGTCATATACGCTTGGATTCTGTCACAAAAGCTTCTATACGCGTCATCAGCCGGCCTGTGAAAGGGCCAGACACCGATTAACGTTTGATACAGTAAGTACTCTTCGTTGCGATCAGGGGCGAGCGTGCCGTCCGCTTCGGTTTTGAACCGTTTATTGAGTTGACTCCATCGTTGGACATGGGTTTTCCACACCTGAGGCATTTCAGAAAGGACATTCATCCGAGCTCGCACATCTTCACTACGTTTCGTGTCATGGGTCGAGGTGGCGCAGATGGTTGCCGGCCAGAGAGCCCGACGCTGGCGCATGCGTTCGTGGAAGACGAGAACCGGAAGTCCAAACTGCAGTGGATCTCCGCCAACCTCGTTCAGGGAGACGAACCGGTTATAAATGTAGAAGGCCGTGTCTTCAGTCCCCTTCGCCATGACCGCCCCCGTGATCTGCTGAAATTTCATCACGAATTGGAGCTGATCCCGGCGTTCCCGCGCGTTATGATAGCTGAACTCCTTGAGTAACAGGTGCTGGACGAAGTCGAACACAAGACCGCTCAGCGCAGGATTCCTGCGTTTGGCCCTGGTCACTGCCAGCCGGATGTAAGACCGATCCCGATCCATCACTGGTTCATCGTCCGCCGTCACATAAGTCCGGTACACAGGAAAGCACGCGATAATTTCACGAATGGCGTGAATCAGGCTGTTCAGCGTGAAGTCCCTGGACCGTCGATTCATTTCCGAGAGATGATTGAGTTGATATCCAAGCACATTGACTTCGCTCGACATAGAAGCCTGCATAATCAGCTGCTTGCTTTCATACGCAAGGTCGTCGAAGGATACGCGGGCGCCGATAAACCGGGCATAGAAGGTATTGAAAGCCTGCTCGTGTGCGCTGTCCACGAATAGTCCATTGACGAGGATCAGGAAATCGTATCCGGTTGTGCCGGCAATGGACCATTGAGTTGGCAGAGGCTCGTCTCTGGTGAGGATTTTTTCGACGACGAGAAAGAGAGGCCGTTCGATTTCCCCGTCGTCTGAGGCAAGTTCAGTTTTCGCCCAGTTCTGCAACTGCCACAGATATGTGCTGGGATCGTACAAGCCATCAACGTGATCGATACGTAAACCCGTGACCGCTCTTTCCTTCAAGAGCTGAAAAATGAGCTGATGGGAGGAGTGAAAAACAGCAGGATCTTCCATGCGAATGGCCACGAGTTCATTGATGTCGAAGAACCGCCGGTAGTTGATTTCATCAGAAGCGACACGCCAATGTGCTAGCCGATATACTTGGTGGCTAAGAAGCTGATCCAACAGGTCAAAGCTCTTCGCGTCTCCCTTCGTTCCGTTCACTATGGCGACATTTTCTTGGACAAAGGCTTGCACGGCCTGGCTCTCTTCCATAATGCGTGCTAGCCGCCGCCTGATGATCTCCTTTTCCCTATAGCGCTCTTCAACCCGCGCAGGCTCCAGATCATTGCGAGTGGGCAGATGCCGGAGAGCGGTCAGTATGCTCTGAAACTCCTGCACATATGGATCATCTACTCCCACCCGACCGATCAACTCATCCAGTCGAAGGGTCAGGATCATGACAGAGTGTACTGGGTCAATGGGTAGCTGGTGATCGAAGTAACGAATAATAAACCGCCCTTTATGGTATTCGAGAATGATTTCCTGGTTCTCCACCACGATTCCGTACTGCTCGCCCAAAATGGGTAGGAGTACTTTACTCTCCAGCTCGGCCTTGACGGGATGCCAATCAATGTCGAAGAAGGTCGCATAGCGGGAGCTAGGGCCGTTTTCCAACACATCCAGCCACCAGGCGTTGCATGATTTTGCGATGCCCATATGGTTGGGAACCACGTCGAGAATCTGCCCCATGCCATGTCGAACCAACGAATCAGTGAAGTTCCGAAAATCAGATTCAGTTCCGAGGTCGGGGTTCAAGGTGGTCGGATCGACGATGTCATAGCCGTGCGCACTTCCTGGCACCGCCGTCAAGTATGAAGAACTGTAACAATCTGTGATGCCTAACGCATGAAGGTACGGCACAATCCGAGCGGCATCCATGAATGTGAAG
>DATDFW010000367.1:0-4418 GCA_036522375.1 Nitrospiraceae bacterium | reverse complement strand
GGTTGCGTACTGATACAGGACGTTGCCGGTGGCCTGGAATCCGAGGCTAGCAAAGGTCCCAGCACTGATTCCTACACCCGCCGCGGCACCTTGGCACCATCCAGTAGCTGCTGCTGGGGTGGGTACAAGCCATGGCGCTCCTACCAAGTTCCAGTTATTCGGCGAAGCCTTCGTGCCAGCCGCTGGTGGAAGAGTAGTTGGCGCAGCAGCAACGGTCAGGTAACACCCACGCTCACCTTGCCAGGACACCTCTGACGTCTTGATCGCCATCAAATTCGTCTTGGCTTCCGACTGGCGCGACTTCATCTGATACTGCAGGAAGTTCGGGATGGCGATGGCCGCCAAGATCCCGATGATCGCCACGACGATCATCAACTCGATCAGGGTGAAACCTTTTTGCCCCTTCAACTGCTTAAACATCGTACTGCCTCCTTGTTGATGGTTCACTAAACTCGCCCCTGCACAGCCCTTGCTTCTTCCTCGTCGGAACTCATAATCCGATTTCTTGTACCTAGCCGTATAGCAGGTTCAATGCCCAGGAAGGTATCTGGCAGTTGAAATAATTATGGCCTTATATTTCAAATTGTTACAGTTCTGATCCATTACGGATGGAGTACTAGTTTAGATACTTCACTCCGGCTTTTGCTCTGTTCTGCCAATATTTGTCATTCTGCTGTACGGGGCATGACATAATTCATTGTCTCTATAAAATATAAGAGAATTTCCTCAGACCTTCTATTCTTCATGAAGAAACTAAGCTGTGGAAACAATTACTTAGCGTTATATGATCGAATCGACCCAGCATGCAGGAGAGATATTTGAAACGGAGGATTTTAAGTAAGGTCGATAGCAGAGATGTAGGGTAAACCTGGAACTAGATATTGGGAGGAGGGACCGAGTAGTTAAGTCTATTGAGTCTGTATCTGTATTTTGTCAGATACACGTCGTTTGGCTTGTTGGATGCGTTCTTCCTGTGCTGGGTCGCCCATTCCCTGCTCACGGAATCGGTCCATTAACTTGTTATTGGAGGGATCGAGCTCCAACGCACGGAGCCATGCCTCGCGGGCCTCAGGCAGGTTGCGTTGATTCGCATAAATGTCACCAAGATGTTCATAGAGCACCGGATCATCTCCAGCCAGCGCAACCGCACGTTTCATCTCTGCTAAGGCCTCAGTAAACATTCCGGACTTAAACAAGGCCCACGCGAGGCTATCGACATAGTACCCATTGCTTGGTTTGAGCGCGACAGCCCGTTTGGTCAAAGAAAGTGCTTGGTCGATCTTGACCCCTCGCTCTGCATAGCTATATCCCAAATAGTTAAGCGCATCGGCATGGTGGGGATCCAGCTTGATTGCGTCCTCCATGACACGCACGACGTCATCGAATCGATTGAGCTTGTCGTACACTGTGCCAAGGTTGAAATGCAGATCTGCGCTCTTGGGGTTCTGTTTTATACCTTCCTCCAATGCCCTGGCCGCATCGTCGAACTGGTCCTTCTGCAGATAGGTCAACCCCAGCACGATGTGGGCTTCTGGCTGTTTCGCATTAATGGTAAGGGCTTGGGTCAAATGCGTGATGGCCTCGGGAAATTGTTTTAATCGATAGAACAACATGCCGAGATGCAGATGTCCTTCGAAATAGGACGGCTCAAGTTGAATGTTAAATGTATATGTCTCAACGGCCTTCTTCGTATCCTTCGATTCCTCGTAGAGATACCCAAGATAATCTCTGATTTTGAGTTCCGTCGGGCGCGCCTTGAGAATCTGGGTCAATTGATCAATGGCTTTGGGATATTCCTTTTCCTCTCCGTACAGAATCGCCAATCTCAGCTGGGCATCGAGGTCCGACGGGTCTTCCGCCAGCAAATCATTCAACTCATTCCTAGCCCCTCGAAAATCCTTTGTGGCCATATAGACCCGAATCAACTGGTGCCGGATGCCCCGGTTTCGCGGGTTTACACTCTGGAGATATTTCCGTAGGACGGCGATCGCGCGATCCGGTGCCTGTCGCGACTCATAGATCGATGAGAGCGCAAGATAGGCCGGTTCAAACGAAGCATTCACCGCAATCGCCCGCTCCAAACTCGCCGCCGCCTCTTCTCCTTTTCCTTCATCGAGCAGTATCCGTCCCAAGTGATAATAGCCCACGGCAGATTCTGGAACCCTCGCCAAACCGGCTCGAACGGTCTCTTCCGCCTCGGAGAGCCGTTTCTGATTTAAGAGCAAGAGACCCTTTGCAAAATAGGGATCGCTGGAGGTCGTATCGAGATCGATCGCGCGATCCAAGAGCTTGATCGCGCGCTCTCCTTGCCCCGCACTCGCCAAGATGCCTGCCATCTGCATCAGCATCTGACCATCCTGTCCCAATCCCTCTGCCGCTTGGTCCGCGTAACGGACGGCATTGGACATATCACCAAGCGAAAAATACAGACCGGCCAGCCGGGCTTTCACAGATTGAGAGGACGGATCTGCCTTCAGCGCGGCCTGATACTCCTGAATCGCGCGATCCATATCCTGCCCAAGCTCCGCTTGGTACCCCAACATAAAGTGATAGGACGCGGCGGCATCTGGGGGTCGTTGAGCCGGTGTGGATACTTTCCCATCCTGGGGTAGTGCATGGGCCTCTGCTGTCTTGGGTGTCTGGGGTGCACCCGCACAGCCTGCCATCAGGAATAGAACCAGACAGGACGCATAGGTCACCCGCCAGGAATTCGTGATGCTGAAGGAAAGAGCGTTTGAGCGTAAGACCTTCATATACGCACAGTCTATAAGTGGTAATGTTCGACGAACCATGACTCTCAGAGAGTATACGAAAGGGGTTCGGGCAGGGTCAAACGACTTCGCGATTGTCGAGACTTTCGAACTTCGCGAAACGGTCGTGGAAGAAAAGTTCTTTTCTCCCGATCGGACCGTTCCGATGTTTGCTCACGAGAATATCGGCAATACCCTTCCGTTCAGAGTTCTGATCATACACGTCTTCACGATAAATGAACATGACGACGTCGGCATCCTGCTCGATCGCGCCGCTCTCGCGTAGATCGGCCAGCATTGGGACCGGTGGCTTTCGAGCCTCTACCGCACGACTCAGTTGCGACAGCGCGACGACCGGTACGTTAAGTTCCTTGGCTAAGGCTTTCAGCGAGCGAGAAATATCGGAAATTTCCTGTTGACGGGATTCCGAGTCGCTCCGACCCTGCATCAGCTGGAGGTAGTCGACGATCAAGAGATCCAGTCCACGTTCGGCTTTTAACCGACGCGCCTTACCACGCATCTGTTGCACGCTGATGCCGCCGGTATCGTCAATAAAGATCGGAGCCTGTTCCAGTCGGCCTGCTGCCTCTGCGAGACGCCACCAATCCTCTTTCTGAAGCTTGCCGGTTCTGAGGCCATGCGAATCGACCCGCGCCTCCGAACTCAGCATACGCAAGACGATCTGCGGTTTCGACATTTCAAGGCTAAAAATTCCGACCACGGTGCCGGCGTGGATGGCGGCATGTACCGCCATCCCTAGCGCCAGACTTGTTTTTCCCATACTGGGCCGCCCCGCGATGACCACAAGGTCGGAAGGTTGGAGGCCGGCGGTGATGTCATCGAGATCATAAAAGCCGGTGGGAACACCTGTGATATGTTCTTTTCGCTTTGACAGTTTGTCGACGAGGTCGAGACTCTCTTTAATGATGGAATTCAATGGGGTGAACGACCGATCCAGTTTTCCCTGGACGATGCTGAACACCGACCGCTCTGCGAAATCAAGCAGGTCGTCGACTGAAGAGGTGCCTTCATACCCTCGCGTGAGCACTTCCGTGGAGGTATGAATCAGCTCTCGCAGCAGCGCTTTGTCGCGCACGATTTTACAGTGGTAGCGAATATTGGCAGAGCTGGCCACGCTCTGCACAAGCTCCGCTAAATAGGCGGCTCCCCCGATGATCTCAAGCTCACCCTGCGCCTTCAGCCGTTCCGTTAATGTGATCTGATCGATGACTTCTCCGACATCCGACAACTCCAGCATCGCATGATAGATCTTCCGATGCGACGTGCGGTAAAAGTTGTCCTCGACCAGCAATTCCATCGCCTTGGCCATGGCACTGTTGTCGAGGAGGACTGCGCCGAGGACCGATTGCTCCGCCTCGACATTCTGAGGGGGTAGTTTGGGCTGGGACAGATCGACGGCTGACATGGCTTTCATGATCGTTCCTTTCCTTGCCGCCGAGAATGACGAGCCGAGGCCACTAACTCCGAAAGTTCCATCTTCTTCGAAAAACGGCTCAGGCTGTCGGATCGACGTCTAGACACCTGTGCAGCAAACCGCTCGAGTACCAGCACCTCATCAGGACCCATTCCTGGTGCACCGACTACCACTACGGCTGCTGCCTGCTGAGCCAATCCTGCCGTCACTGCGGCAGAAACAAGCGCCGCGTC
>DATDFW010000366.1:0-8080 GCA_036522375.1 Nitrospiraceae bacterium | reverse complement strand
GAAAAGTTATCCCATTGAGACAAAATGTCAAAGGTCACATCTCTGCAGAATTATGCCGTTTTTAGAGATCGCACGGACGACTTGCTCGCACAGCCATACCTTGTGCTTTCTTCCCAGACGGTTCATCCCGATAAACCCATGCAAACCTTGTTGTTTTCTAAGTTCGTGTTGGTTGGCAAACCCTTTGCTCCTCCATAGTCAAAGATTTCCCTCTGACCAATGGCGGGAGAGAGAAGGAGAAAGACATTGGTATGTCGCTTCACAGAAACAGCCACCACCTGATCATCGATCACAATGAGTAGCCCATGATTCAAGCTCATCGAGATACGTTATTTGTCATCGCTGTCGCCAGCTTGCTGGCATGTGCAGGAATATTTTTATGGCTAAACCACGGTGCGGAGCATGTCCGGATCATAGACGGTTCTCGTGTCCTCCTCTTGTATCAGATGACCATCCGTGGGGAAGAAGAGTCAGAAGCCCCACATGTCGCTCAGTTCGTCCAGGGACAACACGAGTTTCTGCCTGCCTTGGAACGGGTGGTGAAAGGGAAGAAAACTGGGGATACGTTAAAAGTCGTTCTGTCCGAGGACGACACGTTCGGCAGCTACGATGTGACGAAAAAGAAAACCGTTCCGAGGACAGATTTGCCGGGCGGAATAAAGGAAGGAGATGTTCTCCAAGATCGTGCCGGTAAGGCGGCAATCGTGACTGAATTATCGGATCGTTCAGCGGTGATCGATTACAACCATCCGTGGGCAGGAAAGTCATTCGTTGTGAAGATTAAGATCTTGCGAGTCGATGATCCCGCGACGATGGATTTCATGCATTCCGGTCCTCGGATGATGGTGAAGCACGAGTGGCTCACAGACGAATTCCGAGAAATGGGGAGGAGGAGTGAAGGGCTGATCGCCTATAGAAATCTTGCGTGATGGGACCTCTTGGATAAGCCGTACACTCTCTCTACTCTTTCTCCTCATCCATTATTGCTCTTCCATTCTCGAACCCAGCAGACGGCCGGCGACTCGATCAATTCGTTATCGCGCGAGGTGCACCATGAAAAAAACGTGGATCGAACTTGTAACAATCACTCTACTTTGGACAGCGCTGGCGTTGGTCCTGACCAGTGAGGCAGCCACTACGTATTCGGGTGCGATCGTCGGTATCGATCAAGCTCAGCGGACGATCACATTCCAGACGTTAGAAGGACAGACCTGGGCGCTGGCGCTGTCCGATCCCACGGTCTTGAAGCAAGAGCAGGTCGCAAAGGGCGATCGGGTCAGAATAGAGGTCGACTTGAGCGGACAAATCATCAAGATCACGAAACTTTTCGAGCCCCCTTCCTCCGTCCGAACCGACCCAATCCCGTGATGAGGTCAGGCCATACCGTCACAAACGAGAGAATAATAACGGGTGGTTGCTCATAACGAGGCTGCATGGCCCAACGGATCTATAGATCGAAGGACGATGATGGAGAGAATCATAGGAATCTCCCGCCCGAAGATGGCGGGCATCATTGTGTTGAACTGGCTTGTGTGCCTAGGTCTTCTCTGGAAAGAGAATGCCGGCGCTGAGTCATCACGAATCACTGATGGCTCGAACGTCACGTTCTTTTACCAGATCACCGTTCCCGGCGAATCGAGATTCGAAGTTCGAAAGATCGGTCAATTTGTCCAGGGACGGCACCAACTACCACCGACGGTGGAGCGGGCGGTCACAGGGATGAAAACCGGCGATAAAAAGAAAGTCGAACTTTCGGCCGAAGAAGGTTATGGCCCTTATGATGCGAAGAAAAAAACGACTGTTCCGAGGAGCGACCTGCCGACCGGGACAAAGGTAGGAGATATCCTCACAGACCATGCCGGTAGGGAGGCGACCGTAATCCAATTATCAGAGAAATTCGCGGTGATGGATTACAATCATCCGTTGGCCGGAATGCCCCTGCACATGAAGATTACGATCCTGCGAGTGGATGCTCCGTCATGACCATTCAATGAGGAGGTGTGCCATGAACGAACAACACATTGGAGGAAACGGTGCTCTACAATACCCTGTGGCTTCTGAAACTCATCAGATAACAAAATGGAGCAGAGCCATTGCCATCGTCCTGATTGCGGCTGTCATGGGATTGACCATGATGACATCAAGACTGGCCTTCGCCGAAGATCAAACGTCCAGCTCGGACCGTTCAGAAGGTACCGGGATACAAGTAGCCAGCTGGCTGCTAACGATTCCCTACTGTGCCGGGAAAAGTGCATTCGCTATTGCAGGCAGCGTCGTCGGAGGCCTGGGATATGCGTTTTCCGGAGGAAACGCAGAGACGGCACAGATCATTTGGACCAAAAGCGTGTATGGGACCTACGTCCTCCGGCCAGCCCATCTCAGAGGCGAGGAACCGATTCACTTCGTCGGCGAGGCTGATGAGAAGAAGAACGAGTCTGTGACGCGAGCCGCGGCCACACCCGACCACGCGAACAAATGAATCGCGAATCCGTATGAACACGTGATCCGCCTAGTGGGCTACATGAGCGGCAGTACAGATTGACGCAGCAATCTGCGTTGCTACCCCAGTCCAATGCCCAAGGTCTTGGCTGCCTTTTTCACATCTCGCGGCTCAACCCAGAGGATGGCACCGAAGCGTCCCTGGCCGGCTGCGATGCCGGTGACGGCGGTCATGTTGATCTTGGCTGAACCAAGTCTATCGGTCACATCAGCCAATGCTCCCGGTCGGTCGTCGCCTTCGGCTAGCAAGCACGTCTTCGGTCCCTGCATTTTCAGCTGATGCACCTTCACCACGTTCTTGAAAATCATAGGATCTTCCGGGACCACATCCACTTGAGTACGGCGGTTCCGGGGAAAGGCATGCACGGCCACCAAATTCACTCCCGCGTCACGCAGTGGAGCGAGCATGCCGGCTAATGCCCCCGGTGTATCAGCAATCTGCATCTTGAAGTATTGGGCAGTTCGAATTAGTTCGGCCATCATACCCTCCCTACCCGCCCGAATAGCGGGTATCGTTAGATAGAACTCATTTCTCCGCAGAAGTCACGTCATGATGGGATTAAGAGATACTATCTTATAGGCTAAGCGCACAAACGGACGTTATGCAACCGGTGACTTCCCTAGCTGGTTCCAACTGACCCTTGCTTCGATGAGGCTCTTTCTCGCTTTATGCTGGATAATATTCCGACCCCAATCAGAAGTGATACGACAGTCCCACCACGAGCTGTTGCACCCTATAGTCGCCATGGAATCCGCTATCGCTTCCAAACGCATCGGTAAACCGGGGCGTCGCCAACGTGTACTTGTATTCGGTAAAGACGGCGATGGTCGGGGTCACGAACGCCCGAATTCCTGTTAAAGCGTTGAAGCCGATTGTCACATCGCTATCGGACTGAGTGGTTGCGGACTGGCTTAGGTGGCTGACGATAATCGCGGGCCCGAGTCCAACGTATGGCTGAAAGGTCAATCCAGGATAACGCAGAAGGAGGTTCAACCCGATATTCGTCACGCTCAAGTGGATTCCAGGAACATCGTCAAGATTCTTAATGTGGGGATTGCTGTACAACACATCGAGCTCAGCTCCCACAATCATATGTCCTGGATAGCAGCCGAGCTTGCCACCATAGGTAAAACTGTTCTTCAAGTCGAAGTCCGGTGCGCTGAGCCCCGCCAGATTTCCTGTACCTCTCACGGCTTGCAATTGGTCGGCAAAATTGCCCCCGAATTGCCCGGCCACGTAACACTCACCGGAAACCAGTGAGGGCAGACTGATCGAAAGAAGCCCGAGTCCGCATAGAACCCTGGTGATCCGTTGCAGGCTCACATGCAAGAATCTTCTCATAGGACCACGGGAACGTTTTCGTAGCCGTTCCGAGTCTGTCTTCGGCAAACTCCAAGCGAGAAGGGTATCTCGTTATTGCTCTTTCGGCCAATAGTCCCTGCTAAACTCCTTCAAGACCCCCTCCGGTGTGAACATCAAGGTCTTTCGCCAACCCTGGTTTCCGCCATACCCCGAGAAGGTCCAGGTCAATATTTCTCCTCCGTCCTCGGATCTCGCACGCTTGGCAGGGTTGCCCCACTCAGTCATGTAATAGTCCTTCGTTTTTACACCAATTTCTGCTGTTCGATCCGCGTCAAACACCTGCCAGCGCTGTTCCAATGTATTGAAGCACCCGGTGAGCACCAACGCGATCATCAGAGCGAAGCAAGTATGAAGAGTACGCTTGATCACACAGACCTCTCTTCCGCAGGTTCCATGAGCAAGGCCGGCCATGCTCCTGTCCCGCAACCCTTATTCAACCGCCGTCGATTTACGACTCGTCCTTATGTCTGAAAAAGTATGTTTGATAGAACACGTACTCATTGTTGGTTTTCGGCCAGGGCAGGGCGGACACGGCCTCTACAAGTTCCCGAGACAGAGTTCCGTCTATACGACTGCCCAGATCCTTGACCCCCTCGGGACGTATCACGAGCAGCAATGAAATAACCTTGGTCGGCGGATTATCCCGGACCACCGGATTGAGCGCGGGCACGATTCTTCCGTGCATCTCCTTGGAGCCATCGAGCCACCCTCCGGGAGGAATCCCTCGAATCGCCATCGCTCCGGGATAGACCACAATCGACGAGTCCTGAAAGTCCAAGTTTTTCCCTGCTAAAGACACAATCAAGGGAACGTTGAATTCCGCCCACCAGCTTTGCACCGCATGTTTTAAGGCGGCGTCCTGTGTCTTGCCGGTGCCCACCACTCCATAGGACAGCGCCGGCTGTTTTTTCCCCTCCATCGAGACCTCGAATCGCACACCGCAGACATGCTCGGAAGCGGAGTCGGTACATTGCTCGATATATGGAAAGACCTCAAGTCGATGATTTCCGACGTCGATCTTTGTGCCGTTCACTTTGTAATCAATGCCGCGGAGTAAGCTGGTCACTCCCTCGCCCTGTGGCTCGGCAATCATCGAAGACACATCTTTAGAAGGATTGCCACAGCCGAGCAGGCCACCAAAGCCGGCCATCAACAAAGAGGCTATGACAATGCCCCAGCTTCTTGGAGATGGAAGAATCATGTTCTGTACGAACTCATCCTTCCTGGCGTTACGGACGAACCTTGGGAAAGTAGCCACAGTAGCCTACTACCCGTTCCGTGGACGGCGCAACCAGCCAGCATACCTTTACTCATTTCCATTCAGAGAAATCAAACGTGGACGCGGTGGGAAGATGGCGAGGCTGGAACGGACTGGTGTGAGATCATGCGTTACTGCAAAACCTGCCCATCAAAACTTTCATCTCCGCTGTTAGTTGGTGCCGCGTTCAGTGTACGAATACCTGATTGCACTCCTCTCTAGACCGAGTACGGGCTCACCTGCCGTTTCTGATATACACGTTGACCAACTGTCCCATTGCCTCTCCCCGGGAGGAGGAGTAATCTCGATATCAGTGAAGGTGGTGAATATGCGAAATGTCTGCTCGCACCGTTACATTATCGATCAACCGCGAATGATTGATGGTTTTAGAGGTCCTGAATCCACACATCTAGGTTGGATGAACCGACAGGAGGTGTTCCCATGCCGATCTACGAGTACGTATGCATGGACTGTGGCAAGGAAGCTCTGCTCTCGCTGAGTCTCAAGGATCACGACAACGGGATAGCTGTCTGTCCGTCGTGCAAGAGCAAACGGATGGAACAGCTCATCAGCAGTGTCATGGCCAAGACTAGCCGGAAAAGTTGAGCAGTTGGTAGGCCAAGACCATCGCGCGTGGGGAAGTCATTAGACTCTTCGGAAGCCAGATCGTGGCCTGCGAAGAGAGAAAGTGAGTACTGTGTCCAGCTAGCTTCCGTGCCATCTTGCCGACCTTCCGAGAATTTTTTAGGACGACATGATACGTTTCATCTTGGCGACTTGCCCTGCGGTGAACCTGACCAACGAACAGAGGCGTTACATGTAACGGTGTGACGCTCAGTGTACTGAAACCTGAGAGAACAGGTGAATCACGACGACGCCTGAAACAATCAGAGCCATTCCTAACAGGGCCGGAGCATCCAGTCGTTGTCCCAGAAACAGGGTCGCTGTTATGGCGATAAGGACAATGCCTACGCCTGACCAGATCGCATAGACAATGCCGACCGGAATCGCCTCCAGCGTCAGAGACAACAAATAGATTGCCGTCACATAACCCACCACCACCAGCAGCGAAGGCCAAAGCCTGGTGAATCCATCGCTGGATTTGAGGGCCGTTGTGGCGATCACCTCAACAACGATTGCTACGGCAAGAATCAACCAGTGCATCATGACACCCTCTCTTCATGAACAAAATGACTCCTTCGCAATGCCCCATCCAAGCGATCCTCGCTGACGGACTCGTAAACGTAGCACACAAATCCATCTTGACTCTTCCTGTTTCGGTCTTATCTACTTTTGCAGAAAGTAGCTGTAGCGCCTCTCTTAAAAAGGAGGTGAAACGATGAAAAATATTCGCTCATTGATTACAACCTTGATGGTGTTTAGCGGATTCATCGCAATGGGCATGTGGATCGCCTGGAGCACATTGCACTCCTGAGTCCAACGACGTTCATAAATTAGAATCCACTGAAGAGGCACACCAGGGCTGCTCACCGGACGGAGGGTAGGCTTTTTTTATTCGATGGAAGCTAAACAGACTGGCCCATTTTGAATCATGGTCGGTTTCCGAAAGATGGCACGTCAAGAACGAGGGCGGTCAGATAAGAGGATGAAATGAGGGGGACGGGTATGAAATTTCAGGTCCTCGGCCTGTATCGTAGTGGTGGATCAATTCTGGACCTGCAAATTATTGTTGACCTTGACTACACCTTCTACTTGACTCGCAAGGTATTCCGCCTGAGTCCGCTGTGAGTCTGTCTTTACAACCCCGGTCAGATTTACCACGCCATGATCAGTCTCAACGTTGATAGGTGGGAAGTGTGAAGCGTGGTCTCTTATCAACTTCGCCTGCACAGCGACAGAAATCGATGTATCACTGATTGGACGGCTAGATGCGCTTCCTGTGGTGCAACCATTTAAGCTGCCCAAGAGCATGAGGGAAACACACGACAGGGTACCGAAGACTTTAGGGATCGTTGCCATGGGACACCCCTCCCTCCTCAATCTTCCATTTTTCGGAAACCCTACGCTCAGAAAGAAAGCACGTCAAGAATGAGGGTGGTCAGATAAGGGCATGAAATGAGGTGAACGCGGTGGGCGGCTCTGCGGGACTTACGTGTTGCTTAGACCGAAATGGTTCCTGAAATCGTTTTCCCCTCCTGTGAAGTTCTTCGGCGTTTGTCTCAGAAAAGTAGCCTGTTTCTGCTTTCTCGTTTCAAGGCAAACAAGGCGATCAACAACCCCCTGACCCTTTTCCTTCGTCATTGGCCTTCATAATGCAGAAATGCATAGTCGAGAGTCTCACAGAGGGAGGAACTTTCGTTGGATCAGAACTGAGGTTCAAGGAGCGTTGACCTCTGCCTCGGAGATCTACCAGGACGAGAAAAAGCGCTCCTCTTCCTCTGTGATCTTCTCCACTGCGGTTCCGCTCCCTGAAATCGGCGGGGGATAGGGCTCAAAAACAAGAGACGGGCATGAGAGGCTGCCAAAGGCGATCCACCGGAAGAAACGACACGGAAAGGAAAGTTCCTGGAGCAAGGGGGAAAAACCCGACGGAAAGAGATCGGCGGCAAGGATGACTCCGGTCAAGGGACGCGCTGTCTGGGGGAAGATTGCCCGGACCAGCGACTCCTCTTCTTTCAACCACGCCAAATCCTGTAGCGCAGCCAACAGGACCTCTGATGGCGTTGCCCCCACCCGGATCGTGTAGACCGTATCCGCGTCGAAGCCGACGACTACGCCGCGGCTCCCGACTCGTTGACCGATAAGGTCTACACCGGGGATCGCCGCCTCTCCCCGAAGCAGAAGATCCAACACAAGTGTAGGACTGAGTGAACCCGCTTTAAGCAGTTCCATGGAAGTACGGTTCCGCCGGAGAGTCCAACTTTAGGCTCACGATCTCCTTGGCGCACGTTGGCGCCGTGGTTCCGAAATTCAGGGGGCGCAGCCTGAGAAAGACGCTC
>DATDFW010000365.1:0-4508 GCA_036522375.1 Nitrospiraceae bacterium | reverse complement strand
AGCCCTGATCGACCTGACCAAACCGCGTGTGCAGGGGGAAGAGTCCTTACGGAAGGACTGCGGTGCCATCGTACTACGTGTGGCAGGAATCTATGGGCCTGGGCGGAACCCGCTGGATTGGATCAGGCAAGGCCGCGTCGGCCCATCACGCGGGTATGTGAACCTCGTTCATGTGGAGGATTTAGCTGCCATCTGCCTGCTCGCCCTGGACAAAGGAAAGCCCGGCGAAACCTACAACGTCAGCGATGGCACGCCTCGAACATGGGATGAGATCTGCGCAACGACGCAGCAGCGATGGGGCATAAATGCGGCGGCAGCTAACAAAGATACCTCACCCGGAAAACGAATCAGCAACGCCAAGGTTCGAACAGAACTGGGCTATGTCCAACGGAACCCGGACTTATACGAAGCTCTAGCAATGATGGAATCAGAAAACAATGAAGAAACGCAGGATGGTCAAAATGGCTTCCAGCAAGGCCCGAGGCGAGAGGGAACCGGAGGCGTACCCTCAGGGGTACGTTGAGGATTCCGTCGAGCCGAGAACGAAGCTGGAAGACATTTTCACCATCCTGCTAGCGGAGGAGGGCCATGACGGCCAGACACACCAGCAAATTGTTGATCGCATGGGCGAGTATGCCTGGCAGGAGACTTCCGGTCTTTTCATATAACCACGCCCAGAGTACTCCACTCCAACACACACTTAACAATCCCATCAATCCATAGCCATGGGCAACCCCGAAAATCCCTGCGCTGATCAGCGCGGCCGGGAGAAAGCGAAACGTCCGGCGTAACATCGCAAACAACAATCCACGAAACGCCAACTCTTCGAACAGCGGCGCGAAAATCACATATTCGACCAAACTCGTGGCCATCAGCGAGGGCGAAGCCCAAACAAGATCTGCGTCAAACCATTCGGCCCAGTGATTCGTCAGATGGAACGGCTCAGACAATCGATCCATTATCCATTCACCCCACAAACCTGCAGCCACCGCTACCGAAACCGCAGCCATGAGACCCCAAACACGAGCCCATCCGATTTCCAGCCCAAATCCAGCATCGAATGTTATTCCAGACGGCCGGAAGAGATACCGATTGGCCAAGAGGAGCAGCGGCACATTGGTCATGGGAATGACGAATGCCCTGAGTGCGGCATTGTCGGGTGGGACAGTGATCAAAAACAGTGCTGAGAGTAGCGCACCGATCGCGCCCCCGCGCAGCAACACCGCGACGGCGACGTTGCCGGGCCACGGAGGCGGCACGCCCGGTTCATGCAACCGAAAGAAACTGGACGGCTCATTCCGCCTAAGCCACCACAGCACGCATACCACGATGCCGACGGCCATCGCGCCGAGTTCAACAAGTGTCAGGCGTTGCGACCAGACGAACAGTCGGTCGGCCCGCACAGCGGCCTCTTCCTGAATCCTGGCCACAAGCTCGGCATTGTTGGCACGACGTGCCAGACGTTCAGCCAGGCGATCGTGAAACCAGCCGGCAGGCAACGTCTCTGTCAACTCCGCTTGCCACACACCAAACTTGTCCGCATCTTGAACCGGACCTTCACCATAAGCAGCCACGACCAAATCGGCGAACTGACGGGGTGGGCCCTCTACTCCGACCCACTCATGCGCAGAAAGCAGCGCCTGTGAAACATGGCCGGCTTCGGCTTGGAGAATGGCCAACTGGAGGGGTACCAAGGGATCTTCAGATGTCTCCGCCAGTTCTTGATACCATTGGATCTCGTGAGCCCGTTCAGTCTCGGTGTCGCCGGAGGTCCAGGCAAAGAGCTGCTGTTCCCACCGAGGCGCACGCTTGAGTCCCTCCTGCACATCCCTGGTCCGACTAACCATCAGGCTGAGCGCTTGCTCGGGCGACTCAATCCTGTCCACTTTGGATTCCGACGCCGACAACCATACAACCGACGCAAGAGTCACTGCGAGGAACAGCGCAGACAAGCGCGTGACGGTAGGTGAGAAACGCTCAAAATAAACTCCGATTGGTGGCGGCGCATCTGTGGCTCGCCACCAGGACCGAGACTGATGCGATTCATTGAAAGCGGGAGGGGCAGGTTCCATCGTCCTTGAAACTATACCATGCTGTTTTTCTCCCTCGAAACCCCCATCGGTAGAAGCAGGCAGCGAAGAAAGCCTTCGCAATACCCGTGGCCGAAAGTAATTGAACTCCGCTATACTGCACCCCTCTCACATCTGGAGCGACATGCCAGTTCAGAACTTTATTCCCCCACGCAGGCTGCTCCTGGGCCCAGGACCGAGCATGGTGCATCCGCGAGTGTTGCGTGCACTTTCCACTCCTTTGCTCGGCCACTTGGACCCAGCTTTTCTTGCGGTCATGGACGATGTCCAAACTCTCCTGCGCTTCGTCTTTCACACCGAAAATCGTTTTACCATCGCGGTCTCCGGTACCGGATCAGCCGGCATGGAGGCGTCGATCGTGAATATCGTTGAGCCGGGCGATACGGTCATCGTGGGGATCAACGGCGTATTTGGCACACGATGGGCCACTATCGTCGAACGTTGCGGCGGAAAAGTCATTCCCGTGGAAGCCCCGTGGGGACAGCCCATAGAACCGGCGGTCATCGAGCAGGCATTAAGTCGATCCGGGCCGGTGAAAGCCGTGGCCATCGTGCATGCCGAAACTTCGACCGGTGTCTGGCAACCGCTTGAGCAGATCTCCGCCCTCTGCCGCAAACATGACACCCTCTTCCTTGTCGACGCCGTCACGTCGCTGGGAGGCGCGCCGATCGAAATCGACCATTGGGGCATCGATGTCTGCTATAGCGCGACGCAGAAATGTCTGAGCTGTCCGCCCGGGTTATCTCCCTTCACCCTCAGCAACCGTGCCTTGGCCTCCATCAAAGCTCGGCGTACCCCCTGTCAAAGTTGGTACTTGGACATGGCGATGATTGCGGACTACTGGGCCGAAGGCACTAGAGCCTACCACCATACGGCTCCGATCTCGATGCTCTATGCATTGAGAGAGGCCTTGCGACTCGTCGAAGAAGAGGGATTGCCTGCCCGTTTCGCTCGCCATCAACTCAATAGCGAGGCCTTAATCGCCGGCTTGACTGAACTCGGGTTTCCTCCCCTTGCCACGGCAGGATACAGACTCCCGATGTTGATCTGCGTCACGGTCCCTTCTGATCTACCCGAAGCCGAGATACGGATGACATTGCTCTCGACCTATGGCATTGAAATTGGGGGCGGGCTCGGTCCACTCAAGGGGAAAGTCTGGCGGATCGGCTTGATGGGTGAATCATCCACCGAGGCTCACGTCTTGACGTTCCTCAATGCGTTGGAAACAATTTTTATCCGCGGCGGCTGGCTTTCCACTCCCGGAATCGCACTCCAGGCTGCCTCACGAGTCTATAACCGCACGGCATCATGAAGTCCGTGACCATTCGCTCAGTGCGCGTCATCGACGGAACCGGTCGGACGATCGAACGGGGCACGGTGATCGTTCGCGGCAGCATGATCGCCGCCGTCGGATCGGATCGAGACCTCTCCCTCCCGCGCGGTACATCTAAGATCGATGGCCGAGGGTTGACGCTCTTACCAGGGTTGATCGACTGTCACGTGCATCTCTGCCTCGGAGCCGAACCGGATGTCGTCGACGCAATTGTTAAGGAGACGCCCGCTCTAACGTTGCTCAAATCAAGCCGGGCTGCACGTCAAACCTTGGAGGCAGGCTTCACCACCGTCCGTGACGTAGGCTCGCGGGACCATTCCATCTTTGCATTGCAACAGGCTATCGAAGACGGACTTGTTCCCGGGCCTCGCATTGTCGCCGCAGGTTTGGCGATTTGCATGATTGGCGGCCACGCCAGATTTATCGGACAGGAAGTGGAAGGGGCGGAGCAAGTCCGTTCCGTCGTACGGGCGCAACTTGCCGCCGGAGCCGCCGTCATCAAGGTCATTGCGTCAGGCGGCGTCCTGACACCCGGCACTTCACCGGATCAGGCGCAAATGACCGTGGAGGAGCTTCGGGCCGCTGTGGAAGAAGCTCAGCGAGCTGGCCGAAAAGTTGCCGCCCATGCTCATGGATCGTCGGGGATGAAGAATGCGATCCAGGCCGGCGTCCATTCGATTGAGCACGCAACGCTCATGGACGAGGAAGCTGCGGCCCTGATGAAACATCAGGGTGTCTTCATGGTGCCGACACTCTCTGCGCTGGCCACTACCGCCGCCTGTCGACTTGGGTGCGGCATTCCCGAAAGCGCGTTGGATAAAGCCAAGTCCATGACAAAGCGCCATCAAGCGAGCTTCAGGAACGCCCTGCGGGACGGAATCCAGATTGCGATGGGCACAGATGCGGGAACGCCCTTTAATTTTCACGGCGAGAACGCCCAGGAACTCGAACGGATGGTCGCGATCGGGATGAGCCCGATGCGGGCGATTCTCGCCTCGACATCTGCCGCGGCGCGCTTGATTGGGATTCAAGACCAGGTGGGAACCATCGAGAAAGGAAAATTAGCAGATCTCCTATTGTTCGAA
>DATDFW010000364.1:0-4859 GCA_036522375.1 Nitrospiraceae bacterium | reverse complement strand
TCTTTCACGTCTCTTTCCCGATCCCGTGATGGCCATTGCACGGGAACGATTCCAACTTGTGCAGGAACCCGGTGATGGCTCGCCTAGTCCGTCTATGCTTCGTGCAGGACTCTGTCAAGCCGATGCTGCGATCGTGACCTTGGGGGATCGCATAGATGCCGAGGCCATATATGCTGCCACTCGACTTAAAATTCTCGCAAACTATGCCGTAGGGTATAACAACATCGATCTTGCTGCCGCGCGACAGCGTCGTTTAGTCGTCACCAACACTCCGGATGTCTTAACGGATGCCACCGCGGATCTAACTTGGGCCTTGATCTTAGCAACAGCGCGCCGCGTCGTCGAAGGCGACACCCTTGTTCGATCGGGGTGTTGGACCGGGTGGAGGCCCACACAACTCTTGGGTGGGGAAGTCACGGGCAATACATTGGGAATTATCGGGATGGGTCGGATCGGGCAAGCGGTTGCCCACCGCGCAGCGGGATTTCGCGTACCGGTGCGGTATCACACAAGACAGCTCAAGGCTATCTCATCTCTCCCCGGCGAATGGGAGTATCGATCGTTGCGGGATCTCCTCGGAGAAGCTGGAATTATCACGATTCATGTGCCCCTTACGCCAAACACTCATCATCTGATCGGCGCTCGCGAATTAGGCTGGATGCGCAAGACCGCCATCGTCATCAATACGGCTCGTGGTCCGATTGTCGATGAAGCTGCGTTGGTCGAGGCCCTCAAGACAGGAATCATCGCAGGCGCAGGACTCGACGTCTATGAAGAGGAACCGGCCCTCCACCCAATGCTGGGTCAGTTGAAACAGGTGGTGCTGCTCCCCCATCTGGGATCTGCCACACTTCGCACGAGGATTCAGATGGGATTGGTCTGTTTGGAGAATATACAAGCTGTCTTGGAAGGACGTCCCGCCCCCAATCAGGTTGACTAGGCTGGCTGCAGGAAAAACGATAGTCGGCACCTGTACCCTAAACAGGAATCTTCCTTCACAGGACTACTCAAAGGTTGTCCAGTAAGACCGCAGCACGTGACAAGCGGCTTTTCAACGCCCTGCTACTTTCTGTAGTGATAAACAGAAGTCGGCTCAGCTATGGCTTCGTGCGCACGAGTGGATTCGAGTCGCTTCGGGACATCGTGAAATGTCGGAATCGATTCATAGATTGCGGCAGCCCGGCTCCACTGTTCTTGGGCTTCATAGAGCAATCCGAGTTCATAACGAATGGCTTGCGCCTTAGCCCCCTGGCACCTTGGATCCTTCAGCAGCAGCTCGAGCTGTGTACTTGCCGACCGACATTCTCCCTGTTCCTTCAAACAGATCGCGATCATGAGACAGGAGTCCGAGAAGAACTGGTCACTCTGCAGCGAGAGGCAAAATTCTTCCTTCGCTTCGTCCACCAGTCCCATGTTCTTGTAGGCAACTCCCAGCGTGTAGTGGGTCTCCGGATCGATCTCGTGCACAGGTTGAAGAGAAACCGGCGGCCCGATGGCAGGAACAGGCGCCGGGGGCTTCGAGGAAAACGTCGAGGCCCACTTGGCGAGCAACGGACTGGCTGGGGCGAGTTCTTTGACTTTGGCATAGAGGCTCGCCGGTCGAGTTGGGATCTCATCCTGTGGATTTGCCAGGAGCAATTCGAGGGCGCGGGAATATTGCAAAGCTGCACCGGCGGTATCGCCCTTGGCTTCCAGCAGGGAGCCGAACAGTTCTCGCGCCTCTGCATGATCCGGCTGCGCGATCACCACGCGACTGAGCCATGCTTCCGCCTCAGTCTGCTGACCAGCCTTCATATAGGTCTGGAACCGATCCTGTGTCGACAGGACAGGCTCGATTGAGTCGCCCAAATCTGTTGTTTGCCGATGGGGCGCATAGAGCTCATCCTGCTTGGCATTCGACCATGAGAACCCAGTATCCGTCGTAGCTGGCCCCGGTTTCGCAGCCTGCACCGGCTCAGAGAAGGTCGACTCTGACTCCGGCCCGACGACTGATCCGAGCTCTTCGTGCGGCGCGGTGATCTTGGAGTTCATTTTCGAGGCATCGTTGGGTGCCGTCCCAGTCCATGAGGATTCCTGTGAACTCTGCGATCCCACAGCTGCGGGTGTTTCAACGCGACTCTCACCGTGCATCAGCGCTGAGAGCGTTGGAAGAATGGGATCGTCAGGAGCAATTGACTTGATCTTCTCAAACAGGTCTTCGTGGAGAGTCGGCATGCCGGGTTCTGGATGCTGGAGCAGCAGTTCGATAGCCCTCCCATAGCGGGTCACTGCGTTGGCCACATCGCCTTTATCTTCGTAAAACTCTCCATGGAGCTCGATGATCGGTACGGAGTTTGGTTCGACAGCCAGAAAATCGAGGATTAACGATTCGGCCTGGTCATAGTGTTGGGCACGCAAGGCCGCTCCGGCAAGGTAGCGATATTCCCCGAGCGCCACCTGAAGATCTCCGCGGCGTAGATGCAACTTGGCGAGCAATTGACAGACTTCAGGGTTACCGGGCTCTTTGGTCAACAATTGATTGAGAATGGCTTCTGCCCCGGCAAATTGCCGTGCTTCAATACGGCGGGTGGCTTCCGACAACAGATCGAGCGGCTCGGTGTTCTTCGGCGGACCTCCTCCAGAAGGAGTTCCTGTGTTGCCAGCGCGGCCAGGATTCCCACCGGTCTTTGTGAAATGTTCGATGAACTGAGCGGCCTCGCTATTGGCAGGTTCGATCCGCAAGACGGCTTGATACGCATCCTTCGCCTCAGCATATCGCTGCTGGGCCGATCGCTCCCTCCCTAGCTGCAAATAGACTTTTGTCGCCTCGTCCTGCATGTTTTCCTGCAGGCACAATTCCGCGACCCGCTGCTGTGCATCCAGATTCGAGGGGTCCTGGCTGACGATTTTCTTATAGATATCCAGGGCATCTTTACTTTTTCCGACTTTCAGATAGTGTTTTCCAAGGGTGAGATAATCTTGAACAGCGCTACTCAGCAGACCGCGTTCTGCATTGAGGTCTCCCAGATGGCGAAACACTTCATAGCGTGAAGGATCAAGCTTCAAGATCTTCTTGAATGTCGCAATCGCTTTGAGGGTGGCCCCTTCCCCACGGAAGGCGTTGGCAGCTTGCGCAAAGGCGGTTACCGCATCGGCAGTGGCATGACGTTTGAGGTGTAACTCCCCGATTGAATTGAAGATACTTCCATCACCCGGTGATTCGGCGGAGAGTTTCTTCCATTCATTGATGGCCGCGTCGAATTGGCCACGTGACGCAAAAACTTGTGCACTGTGCAATACACTGCTGCGGTCGATCGCCAAGTGAAACCTCCTCCACAACAATCAAACGCTAACAGTGTCTCTAAGTATTGTCAACGAATTGGGGCTTTGGATGCAGGCAGACTCAGCAGAAATACGAAGGCCTGCCCGTTAGAAAATGGCAGGCCTCCCCCTGGCACAAATCCAGGAAAAATGACAATGTCAAGACTGGGCAATAGCCATTTTCAAGACATTCGAAGCCTGAGGCCCCTTGGCGCCTTGCACGACCTCGAACTCGACATTTTCTCCTTCTTTTAAGGTCTTGAATCCTTCTCCCTGGAGCGCAGAATAATGTACGAAGACCTCATCCCCACTCTCAAGACGAATGAACCCGAATCCCTTGCGATCATTGAACCATTTGACTGTACCTTTTGCTTTCACAGAGATACTCCTTTCCTCAACGGCCACGACAAGTTACGTGGTCGGCTCCGAACCCAGTTGGCCACACGCAGGAAAACGCGAACGAGAGTGGAAGAAGAATCGGTTGGAATGACGGGTTCATTGGAGAGATAAGATTGATCACGAAGACCGTCTCTGTGACAACTCGGGGCAGCATGTATCACGGCGTTTCAAATATTGTCAAGTGAATCTTTGGCCCCATTATTACCAATCTCCCGACATTCGGTAGACAAGCCCTTGCCCGCTCACCTATAGTGAAAGACCCGGCTAGGAGCGTGATTCTCCGAATGTTTCTACGAACGCTGCTGGATCGCTACATTTTCACCGAGCTTCTTTCCCCCTTTAGTATCAGCCTCGGGGCGCTTTGCTTTGTGATGCTCACGCGGGAACTCCTGCGTCTCGTGGAATTGCTGGTCTCCAAAGGCGTTGGTATCGTGGCGGTTCTGCAAGTGTTCGCCAATCTCATGCCGTCCTTCCTCGTATTGACACTCCCGATCGCCGGAATTATCGCCTCGATTACTGCGTTTGGCCGTCTGTCCTTCGACAAGGAATTAGTGGCAATGCAGACTGCAGGTCTGAGCCTCTTACGCTTGACTCGGCCGGTACTCCTTTTCGCCTTGCTCGTATTCGGATTGACCATGTGGTTGGCGCAGTGGGGCCAACCCTGGAGTTCCATAAATCTCAAAAAAGTGGCGCTGAATCTCCTGCGAGATCAGCTGGTTCTCGCGCTGGAACGGGGAACATTCAACGAGCCCATCCCCAAGATGATGATCTATGTGCCGGATGGGGAGTCAGGACAGGCCACAACCGGGATCTTTGTCTCCGACGAGCGGAATGCAGATGATCCCCGCATCATCGTGGCGGAAAAGTTCGAAGTCTTGACGGATGCTTCCACCGATCAAGTGGCCTTACGCCTGCACCACGGCGTGATTCACAGCAAACCGAACCAGGCCGATCAATACGAGCAAGCGTCCTTCGCCAGTTATGACTTGAAGCTTTCACTCAACCAAAGTGGCTACTCTGCCATAGAAGAACGTCCGTCGTACGACGTCATTATCGCTCAACTCTCAAAATCCCAATGGCGTGATACGTCCGCGCTCCGACGGTTGATGGAGTACTATAAAGATCTGGCCTTTCCGACTGCTTCACTGATATTTTGTCTG
>DATDFW010000363.1:0-9694 GCA_036522375.1 Nitrospiraceae bacterium | reverse complement strand
GAACACCATCTGCGAACCATCAATCGGATTAGGGCCATCGGCAGCATCGAAGCAGCGGTCAAGTCGGGAGTGGTCAGGACCGGAATTATGGCGGCCTGTGTCAGGAAGGGTGTCCATGTCGTCATGGCCGGTACCATCAGGGATGACGGTCCGTTACCCGGCGTGATCACGGATTCGATAGCAGCGCAGGCCGCCATGCGTGCGGCAATCCCCGATATCGGACTGGCCTTGCTCGTCGCCTCGACGTTGCATGCGGTGGCGACCGGCAATTTGTTGCCTGCTTCAATTCCATCTGTCTGTGTCGATGTCAATCCGGCCGTCCCGACGAAACTCGCGGATCGAGGAAGCTTTCAGGCTGTCGGGCTGGTCATGGACGCCGCATCGTTTTTGCGCGACCTGGCTCGCGAGTTAGGGTGGAAGTCATGAGTCGACTGTTCGTCTGTCCGCCGGATTATTTCGCGATCGAATACGAGATTAATCCGTGGATGCGCCGTTCGAACGCCGTCAATTCGGAACAGGCCGTCCGCCAGTGGCACCATCTCATGCAGGTACTCGAACAAGACGTTGGCGCGGTTCTGGAACGGATGAACCCGGTGCCGGGATTGCCCGATCTTGTCTTCACAGCGAATGCCGGCATTGTCGCTGGGGGTAAGGCCGTACCGAGCCGATTCCGCTATCCGGAGCGGCAGCGGGAAGAGGCATACTTTGAGGACTGGTTTCGTGAGCATGGATACGAGGTTGTGACACTTGATCCTGGACACTTTTTCGAGGGAGCCGGGGATCTCTTGGGATTTCCCGACACCTGGTTCGGTGGCTATCGACAGCGTTCGGATATCGATGTGTTTTCGACGCTCAGCAACTGGTTTCACCGGGAAGTCATCCCACTCGAACTAGTCGACAAGCGATTCTATCACCTCGATACCTGTTTGTGTCCCTTGAGCGGCGGTGAACTTCTGTATTTCCCTCCCGCCTTCGATCGGTATGGACAGGAAGTTCTTGCAGAACGGATCGCTCCTTCAAGACGTCTCGTCGTGCCGGATTTCGAAGCTCTTAGGTTTGCCTGCAATGCCGTTTGTATCGGGAAACATGTGGTACTGCCGGCTGGCTGTCCGGAAACAGAGTCCCTGTTAACCTCGCGGGGCTATCTTCCTCATCCGGTTCCGCTCGACGAATTCATGAAATCTGGTGGCTCCGCGAAGTGTCTCACGCTAGCGTTAGACTGAGCAGTGTCGATGGTCGTGGTCTATAGCTGCTTGTCAACGGCCGTGCATGGTTCGCGCCTTGTTACGCCTACCAATATTGAAGCACTGTTTATCCGCTGACAGGGTTCGGGAAATTCTTTGGCACGTCGGAGTCTCACTAGTTTACTCGTCTGGAATTACAGGTGTTCGCTAAGCAGGATGCTCAAAATGGCATCCCAGCAAGGCCGCAAGGAGCTCGGTGACCGAGGCGTACCCTTGGGGTACGTCGCAGGGAGACGGGCGACTGAGAACGCCGCTGGGGGGGCATTTTCAGCATCCTGCTAGGGTTTTTTTTGCCGGAAGAGAAAAGCCCCATACATTCCTGCGATGGCGATGGTGACAAGTTCGATTGTCAGCAACAGTCGGCTCACGATGGCATCGGACGTCGGTGGGTTTAAGATGAAATGGAGGCCGAGGAATTCTGGAGCCTGTGAAGGTGGGGTTTCCCACGGAGGAAAGAGGAGCGCGAGGGACAAGAGAGCCACCATGCCGTAAAGACATTGGGCATTCAGCTGACCCGGCTGTACTTCGACTCGTGGTGGTGCCGGTGGTGGAGAGGCTTCAACGGGCTCTGCATGAAGCCGTTGGCCGCACTGGGAACAGTAGCGGCTGATCTCCGGCTGTTCATGGCGGCATGATGGACAGAGTTTCATGAGCGGCTCCATGCGTAGGCTACATGGAACCGGGTTGGTTTGCTAGATGGGGGGGTGTGAGACGAAGAATCAGAAGTGGTAGCTGATGCCAATGTTCAACGTGAACGCGCTGTAGGTCGCCCGGAACGCGAATGGGTCAGCGTGCGGGTCGCTATGGTTTGAGGAGTAATTGATGCGCGCTCGGTTGTACTTTCCTTCTCCGAACAGAGCCCAATTGCGTGTGACATAGTACCGCAAACCTCCCTCAACGTTAAAACCCAAGAACGAGACGTCCGATTGTCCTGGGGGTGCGGTGGGGCCATTCAGGTTTGCAAAGTAAATGGAGGGCCCGATTCCGATGTAGGGCTGGAGCCGGTAGCCGGGATAACGAAAAATCACATCCATGTCCCACGAAATCATGCGCTGGTGAATGCCCGACAAATCCGTCAAGGTGCGCGACCCGCCGGGGCCAGTAAATCTGAGCGATCCTTCTTTCATATGCGGGGTGGAGTAGGATACACCGGTCTCGATACCAATCCAGCGTTCTTTTGCGAAGTAGTGACCGAATTTTACTCCTACACTGAGGGAGTCCTTCAATGGCTGGTCGGAAAGGTCCAGTCCGCCAAAGCCGTCCTGGGTGACTTTCCCATCGCTCAGGCTCTGAGGCTTGACCAACCCAATGTCGCCTCCCACGTAGGTTTCGGCATACGCTTGAGGCGCGAAGAGAACAATCGGTGCCAGGAATGTTAGGAGAGTCGCAACTGCGAAGCACCTTTCCAATCGTCTAGGTCTCATAGCTATCTTCCTCACGATCTCCTGTAACCATACGCCTTTAATACTAATCGGCCGATTCGTCTGGACGAAGAAAATTGTGATATCTCACAAAGAGGGAGCAAGGCATGTGCCACTCGATTCTCGCGACTCTTTTGGCAGTCCTGAGGAGCCAGGCGTGATTTGACAAATTTCAAAGACGGCCTCTCATTCATTGACAGGGGAAAGAGCCGGTTCCTATAATCCGCGTAATTTGCAAGCCCTGTTAACCTGCATCATCCATGAACACATTTGCTGCAATCACCGATCCGCTGCTACGACGAGTCTTCGACCGGCGGACTCGCCCCAGCATCTCGCCGTACTGCTGGGAACTGGCGCCTTTTTCTTTTGGGCACCTGGTCCTCTCCGAGACGCAACAGAAGAGGCACCGCCGCAGATGGGAACCCACTACCCCGGGCTCTGCGAATTCGCAACGAACTTCATGAATAACGCAGGTTGAAATCACCTCTTCCGTCATCACTGTTCAATCATGCCATCCATCCATCGCATAGGAGTGATCGGGGCCGGTGCGTGGGGCACTGCCCTGGCAAAACATCTAGCCGAGAAAGGCATCGAAACTCGTCTCTGGGCCTATGAGCGGGAGGTGGTCGATGCGATCAACAGAAAGCACGAGAATCCGGTCTTTCTCCCCGGTGTCGCACTCCCGCCATCGCTTGTCTCCACCGGATCGTTGACCGATCTCACCGAGCAGAGCGAAGGGCTGCTCTTCGTGGTGCCGTCCCACGTCGCGCGTCCTGTGCTGCATGAGCTGGTCCGATCCCTTCCCACTCCTATCCCCTTCATCAGTGCGACGAAAGGAGTTGAAGAAGATACGTTGAATTTGATGACTCAGGTCATGGGCGACATCCTTTCTCCTGCGATGCAGCGGAACCTCATGGTGTTGTCCGGTCCGAGCTTCGCGGCAGAAGTCAGCGCAGGAAAACCGGCGGTGCTCTGTTTGGCCGGGACCAACGAGGAACTAGTTAAGACGTTCCAGACTGCATTGATGACGCCGGTGTTTCGCGTGTACGCCGACAGCGATGTGTTGGGCGTCCAGCTTGGCGGCGCGCTCAAGAACGTGATGGCGCTCGCAGCCGGTGTAGTGGACGGCTTGGATCTCGGTCACAATGTGCGAGCTGCATTGATTACGAGGGGATTAGCGGAGATGGTGCGTTTGGGGGTCGCGATGGGTGCGGACCCACGAACGTTTTACGGGCTGTCCGGCGTCGGCGACCTGGTGTTGACCTGCACCGGGGCCCTGAGTCGGAACCATACGGTCGGTGTTCGACTGGGGAAGGGTGAGCGGCTGGAGACGATTCTCAGCGGCATGCAGGCCGTGGCCGAGGGCGTGCGGACGGCGAAGGCTGCGTTGGGACTCGCGCGCCGTCACCATATTGACATGCCGATCGTGCAAGAAATCAACGCCGTGCTGTTCGAGAACAAGTCCTGTCGCAAGGCGGTAACTGATCTGATGGAGCGCGACGCAAAACCGGAGAAAGGACAGGCATGAATCCTGAGACACTTGAACGATTATTGACCAATGTGCGAACGGGTACGCTGTCCATCGCCGCGGCTATCAAACAGCTCCGCACGTTGCCCTACGAAGATCTTGGATTTGCCTCGATCGATCACCACCGTTCGTTACGGCAGGGGTTTCCCGAGGTCATTTTCTGCCAGGGGAAGACGTCGACCCAGGTTCGCGCCATTGCGAAGGCTTTATTGAAACATCATCGTCCCTTGTTAGCGACACATGCGACTCGCCAAGTGGCCACGCTTATCAAACGGCTTGATCGTCGAGCGGTCTATCATGACGAGGCACGCATTGTGTCGATTCGTGATCCGAAGCGGCAACTCCAGGGACATGTCTTGGTGATTACCGCCGGCACCTCCGATGTTCCTGTCGCGGAAGAAGCGAAAGTGACGGCAGAAGTGATGGGGAGTCGGGTTGAGACACTCTATGACGTGGGCGTAGCAGGTATTCATCGGTTGCTGGAACGTCAGAACCGGCTGATGCAAGCCCGAGTAGTTGTGGTGGTGGCTGGGATGGACGGAGTGTTACCAAGCGTGGTCGGTGGGTTGGTTCCCTGTCCGGTCGTTGCCGTGCCGACCAGTCGCGGGTATGGCGCGAGTTTCGGTGGACTGGCTGCCTTGCTGACGATGCTGAACTCGTGTGCCGCCGGGGTCGGTGTGATGAACATTGACAATGGGTTTGGAGCCGGCTGCCTGGCCCACCGGATCAATCTGCTGGGGGAAGCGGGGTAAAGGGATAGCGGGATGGTGGAAGATTCCGTTTCCCCCTTTATCACGCTGTCCCGTTTATCCCTTCATTTCACGTCCAGGGTGCCCCGTTTCGGCCAGGCTACCATCTGTGTCCTAGGGCCTTTCTCGCCGTTGGCCAGCAACTTGGCTCGCACTTCGTATTGATATAATCCTGTGCCAGCCGGGATTTTTTTCTGATCCAATCCGTCCCATGTCAGGAGGATAGAGATTTGTGGAGGGGCGGCCCCGTTGGTCGAAGCAGCGTGAGGTTCCAGTTCGGTACGTGTGGTCAGAAAACGGAGCGAATTTTTCGACGGTGATGAGATAAATGAAGAGAGCTCCAACAGAGTTGCGCCGTTCAGTTCCTTAGGCAGTTTGACCAGGGCAGAAAACTGCAATAAGCCGGACGAGACCGAATAGGGATTGGGGAATACTTTGAGCTCGAGAATCTTGAGCTCCGGTTCAGGGCGCGGAGCACGAGGTGGTTTCGATTTTGCCGAGGCGGGAAGCGTGGTTGAAAGTATTATCGCGGCGCAAAGCAGCAACATGCAAATGAGCCGACTCCATAATCCGGGGTGTACTGAGCAAGATGTGACCAAGGATCGGCAGATCGTCATAGGGGTACGTGAGTTGCCAGTTGTTGGAAGGTTAAGGTTCAGACTAAGGCTCAGCAACCAAGAGTTTGATGACGCATACCCGTAACCTCAATCTCAGCCTTCTTCACTCGCCGGGGTTGGGCGGGTGCAGTGGGGATAACACAGCGTTGGTAGGCTGTCAATGTTCCGAGCCGGTAAGGCGCACGACAAGCGAGAGGCGCGCGCCTCTCGAGACGTGTGCGCCCTGCCCCTGTGAGTCGCGCCCTTCTCGCTTGTCGCGCAAGTCTCGGTTCGACGAGTCGATTGCCGTTCGTCCGTGCCTTGGGTAAGATGGGCGCGCTCTGATTCAGAGAAGAAAAAGGACACATATGGGCGCGCATCTCCATTTCGATTGTTATTCCGGCATTAGCGGCGACATGATCCTCGGCGCACTCGTGGATGTGGGAGTGCCGTTTTCCGATCTGGTGAACGGGTTGAAACGTCTCAGACTTTCGGGGTTCACGCTACGAAAACGTCGAGTGCGTCGGGGGGCGATCCATGCCACGAAAGTGGACGTCGTGATCACGGCTGGATTGCGCAAGCCTCTCTCGCTTCAACGAATCCATGCCATCCTCTCCGCGAGTCGAATTCCCGACAAGATAAAGCAGCAAAGTCGATCGGTCTTCGATCGATTGGCCGAAGCCGAAGGGCATGCTCATCGTGTGGCCAAGGATCACGTCCATTTTCATGAAGTAGGAGTCCTGGATTCTTTCGTCGACATCGTCGGCGGACTGATCTGCTGCGATTTGTTGGGCGTGACACGTGTGACGTCCTCACCCATCAATGTTGGAGCGGGGACGCTGCAGTCGGCTCACGGAATCCTCCCGGTTCCTGGGCCGGCGGTCGCCATGCTGGCGAAAGGGATTCCGATATACAGTGCCGGTCCTCCCCGTGAGCTCACTACGCCGACCGGCATGGCACTGTTGCGCACGTTGACATCGGAATTTGGGTCCATGCCGGTGGTGACACTGACCGCAGTCGGCTATGGGGCGGGCGAAGCCGATCCTGACGGCTGGCCGAATGCCTTGCGAGTGTTTCTCGCACGATCGTCAGCCGGAGGAGCGCGCAAACAGGATACCGTGCTGCAGATTGAAACCAATCTCGACGATGTGAATCCGCAAATGTATGAGTACGTGATGGAACAGCTATTCGCGCAGGGGGCGCTCGATGTGACGCTGACACCGGTCATCATGAAACGTGGTCGTCCCGGCATCGTCCTGACTTGTCTTGTGGCTCCGGCGAAGCTGGATCAAATTCTCGACGTCTTGTTTGGAGAAACGACGACGTTGGGAGTCCGAATTCGTGAAGTGATGCGACAGATCCTCCCTCGGCGATTTATCTCGGTGAAGGTGCCAGGGGGAGTTGTCCGGATGAAGGTTGCAGATGTGAACGAGACGACGGCCAAAGCGGCTGCCGAATATCTCGATTGCAAGCGGATCGCCGAGCGGACGGGCCGGCCCGTGAAGAAGGTCCTCGAAGACGCAGCCCTTGCCTATGCCACACAACGGGAGGCTCGCCCGTTGGGCCAGCGATGACGGTCCTCCTCTACAGCCTCCTGTTCCTCGTCTCCGTCGCGGTGACGTTGGGAGCATGCACGCTTTTCACGAACGCCATTGAGTGGGTGGGCAAGCGATTTAATCTGTCCCAAGGCGCGGTGGGCGGTGTGTTGGCAGCGATCGGCACCACCCTTCCAGAAACGTCGATTCCTATGATCGCTATTTTCTTCGGGGACACCCGTGCTGAGGTGGAGGTGGGGTTGGGCGCGATCCTTGGCGCTCCCTTCATGCTGAGCACGTTGGTGATTCCCATATTGGCCATCTTGCTGGTGGTCTATGCAGGGCTTGGGAAGCGAATCGCCACCTTTAGTTTGAATTACCGCGACGTAAAGGGCGACCTCATCTTCTTTGTGGTGGGCTATAGCATTGCGCTGGCCTGCGTCTTTGTTCCGGATCGGCTGGTCCATACAGTCGCCGCCATCGGGCTAATGGGCCTCTATCTCTATTACGTGAAGCTGAAGTTCAGTGAGACAGATGAGGAGGGAGGCGAAAGCGGGCTTGACCCGCTGTACTTTTCCAAAAAGGCTGCCGTCCCTTCGTTTGGACTGATCGGTCTTCAAGGAGGTATTGGTTTGGCTGGGCTCGCGTTGGGCGCGCATCTTTTTGTGCTCTCCGCAGAAACCATTGCGGGAGCCTTGTCGATTTCTCCCTTGATCTTGGCGCTCCTCGTTGCCCCCCTGGCGACAGAGTTGCCAGAAATGTCGAATAGTTTTCTCTGGCTCTATCGAAAGAAAGATCGTTTGGCAGTCGGGAATGTGACCGGCGCGATGGTCTTTCAGGGTACAGTCCCGGTTTCGATCGGGCTCCTGGGCACCGACTGGATGCTGGCGCCTAACGGACTGATTACCATGGTGCTCGCTGTGGCAGCGGCCGCCTTCTTATTGGTGCAGGCTATGTGGGGTGGTCTCTGGCGACCCTGGTTGCTGGGAGGGAGTGCCCTCCTTTATATAGGGTATGCGGTGTACTTGTATGGTTGGTAACCAGTTAAAAAGGTTTGTCTGGTTTTTCTGGTTTGTTTCGTTTGTTTGGTTTCAATGAGGAGCGAATCAATGAAGTTCCAACGAGACAAACCAAACAAACAAAACAAACCAAACAAACCCCTTCTCGGAATTACCATGGGTGATCCCGCAGGGATCGGCCCCGAGGTGATTGCGAAGGCCTTGGCGGGAAGAACCTTGCGACGTCTGTGTCGTCCCATGGTCATCGGCTCGTTTCCGGTCATGCAGCAAACGGTCAAGAGTCTGAAGCTCAAAATGCAGGTGATTCAAGTGGAGGGGCACGAGGCTCTGCCTTCACGGGGGAATCATCTTGCCGTGCTGGATCCGCTCGATCCTCCACTTGGGCGCTTTCCGCGTGGAATCGCGGCGCGTGAAACCGGAGCGGCGTCCGTGCTGTTCATCAAGAAAGCCGTGGAGCTTGCGCAGCTTGGCTGCATCGACGCCATCGTCACTGCGCCGATCAACAAAGAAGCGATCAACATGGCAGGCTGTCATTTCCCCGGCCATACTGAACTGTTGGCGGACCTGACCAAGGCGCATGAATCCGGCATGATGATCGTCGGTGGACCACTTCGAGTCATGTTTGTGACGACCCACGTTGCAGTCAAAGATTTGCCATTACTCCTCACTCAGGCCAAGATTGAAAAAGCCATCAGACTGGCGCATCTGGCATTGAAGGAACTGTTCGGAATCAAAAAACCGAGAGTCGGTGTCGCAGCCTTGAACCCCCATGCCGGAGAACATGGACTGTTTGGAGACGAAGAAGAGCAGGTTATTCTTCCAGCTGCCCGTGCGGCGCAGGCACAGGGCATTCGAGCCAGCGATCCGTTGCCGGCCGATACGCTGTTTGGCAAGGCGGCGAAGGGAGATTACGATGGTGTTGTCGCTCTGTACCATGACCAGGGACTCATTCCCTTAAAGCTTGTCGCGTTCGGGACCTGCGTGAATCTGACGGTGGGATTGCCCATTATTCGTACCTCGGTCGATCATGGGACGGCGTTCGATATTGTGGGAAAGGGCATCGCGGACCCTGGCAGTCTGGTCGAGGCAATTACACTGGCCTCCACGTTAGCCAAGAGGCGGTGATGAACGGTTTGTTTGGTTTGTCTTGTTTGTTTGGTTCACGGAAACTTCAACCAAACAAACCAAATAAACGAAACAAACCAGATAAACCAAATAGACCAGAAAAACGGGAGTCCTACTGATGACCAACCAATCGGATTCGGCACGTGACAGGCTCCAGGATCAGTTGAAGGATTTGGACCAGATTTTTCAGGACACCATAGAAACGCTCAATATCGCTTCTGGAACCGAACGAGTGATGAAGTGGAGAGCCAAAACCGTCGCAGTGATTACCGAGTCCCTAGGTCAGAAGGAAGGGCAGAAGTTTGCTGCCTTGCAGCCGGGACCTTCGTTTACCAACGACCTGGTAGAAGAGTTTACCGATCTCATCGAGTATTTCCGAATCCCGCTGGCCAATTTGATGAAACAATCGTCGCAAGCCGCTGCTCGCCCTTCCGGCGGGACTGGCGGGAAGTGACTGGTGTCGCCCCCTGATCTTCC
>DATDFW010000362.1:0-7917 GCA_036522375.1 Nitrospiraceae bacterium | reverse complement strand
GATCATCGACGATCAGTACCCGGAGCGGTGCCACGGCCTTTTCGCTGGGGGAATCAGGAGAGTGCCCAGAAGCCACATGTTCCAAGGACGATTGCCCCTCAATTCCGTGCACCTGTGCTTCGATGCTTCTATCGGGCTCAGTAATCGGTAGTTGGAGCGACGCAACGGTTCCCTTCCCCGGTTCCGATCGCATATCGAAGATACCGCCGAGGGCCGTCATCCGTTCTCGAATGCTCAGCAGGCCGAACCGATCGGAACGATCATTCCTCAGTTTTGAAACATCGAAACCACATCCATGATCCGACACCGTAATGGACAATATTCCCTCGGTAAATCGCATCGACACAAATGCCTGATCTGTTTTCCCGTGCTTCAGAACATTGAACAATAATTCCCGTATTGAGTGAAACAGCAACACCGCATCTGTCTCAGGAAGGTGCAGTTCTGGTGCATCGAGAGAGACCTCGACCTTCAGCACTTGCTGCCGGCACATCTGATCCCCCAGCCATAAGAGGGCGGCACCCAACCCCCGTTCGTACAGAGCCTGCGGTGTCAGCTCCGATACCAGCGACCTGGTGTAGTCGAGCGATTGGTGGAGCATTTGATCGACCTGCTCCAAAATCGTCCGCGCTTCAAGATTACGATCCTGTTTTCGCAGCTGGGCCACTTTCATGCGGGCCACCACAAGCATTTGGGCCAAATAGTCATGCAGCTCGGTAGCCAGGCGGCGCCGCTCCCGCTGCTCGGCAATGGTCAAGTCGGTTGCGAGGGCACGAAGCCTGGCATAGGACGTCGTGAGCTCATGCGTCCGCTCCTTGACCCGTTCTTCGAGCGTGCTGGTCAGATGACGAAGCCGCTCTTCCACCTCTTTACGTTCGGAGAGTTCGTGGGCCAGCGCGCCATTCGTCGATTCAAGTTCGGCGGTTCTCTCAACAATCCGTCTCTCCAAATCCTGGTTAAGAACCCGCAAATCTTGCTGCGCTTCGTCGTACTGGGAACGTAACCGCCATGCAGCCAATGCATGACGGACCGCCTCGCCCAAACGAGTCATCCGGTCCTTGAGAAGATAGTCGGCCGCCCCGGCACGCATCAGGTGCACCGCTTCTTCTTCCCCAATGGCGTGGGACACGACGATAAAGGGAATCGTCAGCCCGCTTTTCCGCAGACACTGCAATGCTTCGGACGAACTGAACTGCGGCATGGCATGATCAGAAATGATCAGATCCGGCGGATTATGAGCCAAACGATTCATGAATTCCGCCTCAGTATCCACCAGCTGCCACTCCACATCATAGCCGCTTTTGTGCAATTCGCGGATGGTCAATTCAGCATCAACCGGATCGTCTTCTACAAGTAAGACACGTAAGTCAGGCATAGATTCACCTCGGTCTTTCGCGTTGTTCATTGGGCCTCTCCCATCCCTTCCGTTTCGGATCGTAGTTCCGCCGGAAGCTGATTCAGCACGATCCAATACAGACCGAGCTGCCGAATCGCTTCGGTGAATTGGGAAAAGTCGACCGGCTTGACGACATAGCTGTTCACACCGAGATTGTAGCTACTGGCCAGATCACGTTCTTCTCGGGAGGATGTCAGCACCACGACAGGAATGTTTTTGGTGCGAGGGTCGGATTTGCACCGCTGCAAGATTTCTATCCCGTCGACCTTTGGGAGTTTAAGGTCGAGCAGAATCAACCGGGGGGCCGAGCCAAGCGGCTGATTGGCATATCGCCCCGTGCTGAAGAGACATTGCAAGGCCTCTTCGCCGTCCCGTACGACATGAATCTTGTTCGCCAAATGATATTTCTGAAATGCCCGCAATGTGATTTCCACATCTTCGGGATTGTCTTCGATCAGCAAAATCTCCATCCCGTTCGTCATGTCGTGGCCTTCTGTAGTGAAAAAAAGAACGTCGCACCGCCATCCACCTTACCTTCTGCCCAAACCCGCCCGCCATGGCGCTGGATAATGCGTTGGACATTGGCCAATCCGACTCCTGTCCCGTCGAAATCCTCTTTCCGATGCAACCGTTGAAACACGCCGAACAACTTGTGCACATATCGCATGTCGAACCCAACGCCATCGTCCTTGATGTAGTAGATCACCCCCTCGGGGCTCGCGTCGTCCGGCATCCACCCGACTTCGATTCTGCACACATTCCGACCCTTGGTATATTTGAAGGCATTGGAAAGCAAATTGTTCCAGACGAGTTTCAGTAACCGCCGGTCTCCTAGACAAGAGGGCAAGTCTCCGATCGTCAGATTAATCTGCCGTCCGGCTTGCAGGGCGATCAAATCGTCTGCCGCTTCACGCGCCAGGTCCGTCATCTTCACCAAACGGAGACTCATTTCCTGCCGGCCCAGCCTGGAAAACTCCAGGAGATCATCGATCAATTCGCCGGCCTGACCGGCCGCTTTCCGGACGACAGTCAAGCAACGATGGGCTTCGGAGTTCAAGTGTGAGCCATGATCCTCTTCGATGATGCGACTGAAGGCATCGATGGTCCGTAGCGGCGCCCGCAAGTCATGCGAAACAGAATAGGAAAATCCTTCCAGCTCCTTGTTGGCTATGGCCAGCGCAGCAGTCTGTTTCTTCAAGGCTTCGTTGGCTGCCGTTAGAGCACAATCGCGCTCCAGAAGAGCCTTCTCCACACGCTTGCGATCCGTCACGTCACGGGTAAAATTCCTGGTATGGATAAACGTGCCGTTATCGAACAGGACATTTGAATTGATGAGCACGTCCCGGATTGAGCCATCCTTGCACCGGACTCTCGCCGGATATTCGCTCAGTGTCTCACCACGGGCCAGACGGTTGAGGATATCCTGAATGGCACGTTTATCGACGTGAAACTCGGCAATGTGCCGGCCCACATATTCCTCACGGCTATATCCGAACAGGTCCAGCTCCGTCTGGTTCACCTTGATGATCGTGCCGTCAGGTCCGACCCAGTGAAGACCGATGCTGGCATTGTCGAAAAAATCCGACAGGTCCCGTTCGCTGCGGCGAAGCGCCTGCTCAATATTTTTTTGCTCCGTGATATCCCGAGAGATTTTTGAAGATCCAATCACCTTCCCTTGAGCATCAAGCACGGGCGACACGGTCAGCGAAATCGTGAGCCTTGTTCCATCCTTGCGACGGCGGATGGTTTCGTAGTGCTCGACCGATTCGCGTCGTCGTATCCGTTCGAGGATGTGGGATTCTTCTTCTTGCCGCTCCACTGGGATGAGCCGTGTCACGGGCTGTCCGATCATTTCTTCTGCGGTATACCCGAATAAGCGCTCCGCTGCATGATTCCAACTCGTCACAATGCCATGCAGATTCCTTCCAATGATCGCATCGTTCGACGACGTGACGATGGCAGCCAAGTTGGCCACCGCCTGCTCGGCCTGCTTGCGTTCGGTGATGTCCAGCAGTATGTCCACCGCGCCCACGACTGCACCCTCGGCGTTCAGCATCGGTTCGGGGTGCGGCAGCACATAACGTCTCGAGCCGTCGGATCGTTCAATGAGGATTTCTTCGCCTCGGATCGCGCGGCCTTCTCGCAATGTGACAGCCATCGGACATTGGTCCAATGGGAGCGGAGAGCCATCCGGCCGATAGATATTCCACGGTCCAGACCACTGATCCTTGCCAATTTTCGGTTCCTGGCCCCACAAGGCCGCCGCGCCCTGGTTGTACAGCATGACGCGGCCCTGCTCATCGCACGTATAGACCGCAGCGGGAAGCGCTTGAATAAGATCCCGATAACGCGCTTCGCTGACACGTAACGCTGCTTCCTGTCTTACTCGCAAGGTCACGTCCCGTAAAATCAGGGTGTAGAACTTCCCCGTTGGTGTCTGCAATTGAGAGATCGCAGCTTCGATGGGAAATTCTTCACCGTTGGCGCGATGGCCATAAATGGTGCCCAACGCGCCCACGGGAGGGTTGGTCACCTGCATGAGGTCGGACTCTTCAATGTAGCGTCCATGCATAGCCCAGGACCTCTTGGGGATGAACCGGTCGATCGACTGCCCAAGAGCCTCTGCTGCTGTATATCCGAACATATGTTCCGCTGAATTATTAAAGTCAATCACACGTTCTGTCTGATCAATCGTGATAATGGCGTCCATAGCCGAGGAGATAATACCGCTCAATCGTGCTTCGCTTTGTTGCACAGCCTGCTGGGCTTGCTTACGCTCGGTGATGTCACGCGCGATGCACGAGACGCCGACGACTTTGCCGGCCACGACTGCCGGTGTGGCACTGATGATGAGGTCGCGGTACTCGCCGGTCGCGGTGATGATTGTCGTATCCATCGTGAGGTTTTCGCCGCGAAAGACGGCGTGGATGGCATTCTCCGAGGCTTCTCGCTGATCGGGCGCGCAGAGATCCAGAAAGCGGATGGTCTTGAGTTCCTCGAACGTGCGTGCGGTGAGCCGAAGCGCGGCAGGATTGGCCGCATCGAAACGTTCGTCGGCGTCAAGAGAAAAGATCGCGTCGAGACTGTCGTCGAAGAGCGAACGGTATCGATCGCCCGCCTCAGTCAGGGCGACGCTCGTCTTCCTCAACGCTTCCGTGCGTTCAGTCACGCGACGCTCGAGCGTGTCATTCAGTTCGCGCAATTGCTCCTCCGCCCGGCACCGTTCGGTCACTTCGGCGAGCAGGGTGCGATTGATGATCGCGTACTCGCGGCTCTTCTTGTGCAGCTCGGCAAAAATGGCGACTTTAGAACGGAGGATGGTCGGGTTCACCGGCTTATTGAGATAGTCCACCGCGCCAGTGCTATAACCTTCGAGCACATGCTGATCCTCGTTGTAGTAGGCGGTGAGGAAGATGATTGGCACTCCCGCGGTTTTCTTCCGCGCCTTGATAAGATGGGCCAGTTCGAAGCCGGTCATGCCGGGCATCCGGATGTCCAGGATGAGAAGGGCGAATTCCTCATCGACGAGCGCGAGCAACGCCTGCTCCCCGGACTGAGCCCGGACCAGTCGATAGCCTGGGTCGTGGAGGATAGTTTCGAGCACGGTGAGATTTTTCGGCTCATCGTCCACGATGAGGATATTGATGGGAGCACTGGGGATGGCAGTCGCTGAAGCCACGGCACCGGGACGTTGAGCTTGCGGGTCTTGAGTCTGGTCGCCAGCCGACGCTGAAATGGTATTGGTGCTCATGGTGGAACCCGTTTGCTTTTTGCCCTTGTTCATCGGAAAAGCCAAACACGCATCAGCGACAGGAGTTGGTCCGTATTGACCGGCTTGGCGATATAGTCGCTCGCGCCGGCGTCGAGGCACTTCTCGCGGTCGCCTTTCATTGCCTTGGCCGTGAGCGCGAGAATCGGAATTGTGCGGAACTCTGGAACTTTGCGGATTTCACGCATCGTCGCGTAGCCATCCATCTCTGGCATCATAATATCCATGAGCACCATGTTCAGGTCAGGTGTCTTATTGAGGATGTCAATGGCACTGCGTCCATTGGTCGCGCTGATCACATTCATCTCCTGGTTCTCGAGCAGGGAGGTCAGGGCAAAGATGTTGCGCGCGTCGTCATCGACCACGAGGACCTTACGTCCGCGCAAGATTTCGTTGGAGCCATTGAGCCGCTCGAGCATGTTCTGCTTGTCTTCCGGCAGATCGGTGATGACGCGATGGAGGAAGAGAGCCGTCTCGTCCAGCAGGCGCTCGGGTGACTGAACGTCTTTGAGGACGATGCTCTTCGCCATCCCCTTGAGCTGAATTTGCTCCTCGGGAGTCAACTCCTTGCCGGTGAAGACAACCACAGGCATGTCCGCCAACGCTGGCGCCGCATGGACTTTCTCCAGCAATTCGAAGCCGGTCATGTCGGGCAGGCGCAGGTCCAGCACGAGACAGTCGAACGGCTTGTCGAGCATGGCATCCAGCGCCTCGCCGCCTGTGGCGACCGCCACGGTTTCGATATCGTCATAGCCAAGCAGCTCGACGATGGACCGACGCTCAATCTCGTTGTCCTCGACGACCAACAGCCGTTTCATGCGCGGCGTGGTGAAATCCTTGATCCGATCGAAGGCCGTATTCAATCCATCGGTGGTGGGCGCCTTGACGAGATAGGAAAACGCGCCATGGGCGAGGCCGTGCTGGCGTTCTTCTTCCACCATGGTGATGATTTGCACGGGGATGTGGCGTGTGGCCGGGTCAAGCTTCAGCTGGTTCAGCACTGTCCAGCCGAGCATGTCCGGAAGCGAAATATCGAGAGAGATGGCCACGGGGTGGAACTGCCTGGCGAGTGAGAGCCCGATTGCGCCCTTGGTGGCGACAATACCCTTGAAGCTCTTGGCCCGCGCCAGGTCCAGGAGAATGCGCGCGTAATGCGGGTCATCTTCGATAATCAGCAGGACAGGGTCGCCCTCCACCACTTCGTTGCGGTCGTCTTCGATGTGCTCTTCGCGGGCGACTGGCAGGACCGTGAGCATTTTAGATGTCTCGACGGCAGCGCTTCCGGCCGACCTGCCTTTCGCAGTGTCGGGACCGGAGTAGTGCAACGGCAGGTAGAGCGTGAACGTGCTGCCCTCCCCGAAAACGCTGTGGAGCTTGATTTCGCCGCCGAGCAGGACGGCCAGTTCACGACTGATGGCGAGGCCAAGGCCTGTACCGCCGTACTTGCGGGAGGTGCCGGCGTCGGCCTGCTGAAAGGCCTCGAAGATGAGCCGCTGCTTCTCCGGCGGGACACCGATGCCGGTATCTTCAACGGCGAAGGCCAGGACATATGGGGCGGTGTTGAGTACCGGGTGATCGCTGCTCCAGCCCTGTGTGGCAAAACCGACGCGAACCTCGACTTGGCCGTGAGCGGTGAACTTGACGGCATTGGACAGGAGATTTTTGAGAATTTGCTGGAGTCGCTTCGGATCGGTGTGCATATATCGGGGCAGGTTCTCAGCAAAGTTCACATGGAACGGCAGATTTTTGGCTTCGGCCACGTGCCGGAAGTTGCGATCGATGGTGTCGAGCAGACCGGCGAATGAGATTTCTTCAACCTCGACGGTCACAGTACCGGACTCTATTTTCGAGAGATCAAGGATGTCGTTGATGAGGTTGAGGAGATCGGAGCCGGAGGAGTAGATGTTGCGTGAAAACTCGACCTGCTTGTCCGAGAGGTTGCCCCCGATGTTTCCAGCGAGTTGTTGGCTGAGGATGAGGATGGAATTGAGCGGCGTACGAAGCTCGTGCGACATGTTCGCCAGAAACTCGGACTTGTATTTCGACGTCAGCGCCAACTCAGCGGCCTTTTCCTCGAGTGCGCGGCGGGCCTGTTCGACCTCGGCGTTTTTGCGCTCGACCTCGGCGTTCTGTTCGGCGAGCAGCTTGGCTTTTGTGCCCAACTCCTCATTGGTCTGCTGAAGCTCTGACTGACGGGACTGAAGCTCGACGGTGAGTTGCTGCGATTGCGTGAGCAGGCCTTCGGTGCGCATCGTTGCCTCGATGGTGTTGAAGACCGCGCCAATGCTCTGGGTAAGCAACTCGAGGAACGCGAGGGACCCGGCACTGAAGTTCTGGAGCGTGGCCAGCTCGATGACTGCTTTGGTCTGCCCCTCGAAAAGCACGGGCAGCACGATGATGCTCACCTGCTGCGCAGTGCCCAAGCTGGACGAGATCGAAATGAAATCAGGCGGCACGTTGGTCAAGAGGATACTTTTCTTTTCCACGGCGCACTGGCCGACAAGACCCTGGCCGAGTGAAATCTGCTCGAAGAGCGGTCCCCCTTTGGCATGTGCGTAACTCGACAGCAACTTGAGCGTAGAACCTTCGGTCATGCCAGTGAGATGGTAAATAGTGCCCTGGTAGGCATTGACAAGCGGCGCCAACTCGGTGAGGAGCATCTGACCCACCGTGTCCAACTCACGCTGACCCTGGAGCATGCCGCTGAACTTGGCGAGATTGGTCTTGAGCCAGTCCTGTTCGCGGTTGCTCT
>DATDFW010000361.1:0-6434 GCA_036522375.1 Nitrospiraceae bacterium | reverse complement strand
AAATGAGGCTCCGATTCGCGGAGCGCAAGGCCCGTGCATTACCGTTCCAGGCCCCGCCACGGATCACTTTGGTTCCACCCGATGACGGTCCTGTCGGATTCTTCGAGGGGGCGGTCTTGTAATAACGAAAATCGTACCAGTCACTGACCCATTCCCACACATTCCCGGCCATGTCGTAAATCCCATAAGGACTCTTGCCCTGTTCGAACGATCCCACGGGCGTCAATACCCCATGATTGTTCCAATCCGTCTTTCCAAAATTCGCATGGAGTGGCGTCGGAGCCTCATTGCCCCACGGATACATGCGGCCATCCGTTCCCCGCGCCGCCTTTTCCCACTCCGCCTCCGTCGGCAGACGTTTGCCGACCCATTTACAATAGAGAGCCGCATCCACCGAATCCATATTCGCAGCCGGGCGCTTCTGATGCGCGGTCTGATTCATGATCTTCCAGTCGGCAGGCGGCTCGATCCCTTTCGCCTGCAAAAATGCCGCATACTGCTCCACCGTTACTTCGTACTTATCCATCATAAACGCATCTATATAGACTTTGTGTTCCGGTTGTTCGTCTGAGTCGCCCGTCGCACTGCCCATCGTGAACTCCCCTTCCGGAACCAGTGCCATCGACGAAGATTCCGGAGGACCAGCCACGGCCATCACCGGACACGTAGCAATTCCCACGAATACAACCAACATAAACATCCTGCTCATGAACTCCCTCCACATAATTTTCGACAGTACCATGGCTCCCTTACACTCCCACAGCCTAATGGGCGGCAACTATAAGGCCTCTCACCCCAAAAAGACAACCGTGGCAGGACGGACAAATGAAATGACCGGGACACGTGTCTCAATCCTTCATCCTGCGCTATGGCTTGATCGTGTGAACCATTAACGTTTTGCTGTACAGAAATGGTTGTTCCAGCGACTGCGAAAGAATTGGCCATACAATTTATGGAGCGATCGCGTTCCAGAGTTTCATGACAATCCACAGGACCGCTGCAATCGCAAGCACCAGAAGCAAGACAGTCCCGCCAATGATGCCGGCCACAAACAGCCAGGCTTTCTGCGTTTCTCGATAGGGCTGACTCGTAGCCCGCCGCAATAACTCTGCATTTCTCGCATGACTTCGAAACCAAATGGAAAAGAGATCGCCGACAATGGGGACAGCTCCGACGACCCCATTGATAAGGAGATTGAGGCTCATCCGAGCCAGGACAATCTGCGGGACATGAAGCCGCGCAGCCAAAATCATTATGAATGTGCCGATAAGATTGGCCAGCATATCGCCAACGCCAGGGATCAATCCGAGCAACGGATCGAGCCCAATATAGAACGGCGTGCCTGGAATTTTAACGGTCGCATCGAGAATCTTGGCCAATTGTTCGGCCATCGCCACAAGTGCTTCTCGTTGAGGATCGGGAGATAGCTGCTCCGGGGGCCGATGTGAAGCTGGGTCAGTCACAATGCGATCGAGCGGTAAATTCTTTGAGTTTGTGTGGCGAGAAGGGCAGCCGACTTGTCCATACAGGTCTCTTTTGGCAGTCCCCTGAACCGTACCATGAGTCAAATGATTTGGCCAAGACTGAGAGGGTTGAAAGGATCCGCCCCTAGACGACATCACAAGGATAGATCATATCACCGTGGCCATCCCGGTCCGGTGCAACACGTTACGATGGAGGATTCTATGTGCGCACTGTCGATTCGATCCGGCCACGCCCTCATGAGGCAATTGATCCTGGCAATCTTCCTGCTGTTCCCCTGGCCTGTTCTGGCAGAAGAAGAAGCGATACTTCCCCTCTCCAAAATCGTGCTCTATTCCAGCGGCGTGGGATACTTTCAATATGACGGCACCGTCAACAGTCGCTCGCAACTCAACCTCCGTCTGGATACGAATCAGATCAACGACATCCTGAAGAGTTTGGTTGTGCAGGACTTCGGCGGCGGCAAAATCTCGGCCGCCACGTATGGTTCGCGCGATCCCGTGACCAAGACACTCGGCAGCTTTGGCATAAACCTAAACGGTAATCCGGCTCTGGGGCAGATTCTGGCTCAGGTTCGGGGAGAGCAGGTTGAAGTCACCGCGCCCAATCCCACCACCGGCACATTGATTGGCGTGGAAAAGAAAACCGAATCCATCGGAGAAGGTTCGCAGTACCGTATCGTGGAGCAGGAATATATCACGCTCCTCACGGAAGATGGGTTTCGCTCACTCTCTCTGGCGAGCGTGCAACGCATTAAGCTCATGAATGCAGCCTTGAATGCTGAACTCCAACAGGCGCTGGCTGTGCTCGCCACGAATCATGATGCCCAGAAGAAGACGGTCTCGATCATCTTCGACGGTACCGGGAACCGCCAGGCCCGGCTCGCCTACTTGACTGAAACCCCGCTCTGGAAAACTACCTATCGCCTCGTCTTGGACGAAGACAAGGCGCCTTATCTGCAGGGCTGGGCCATTGTGGAGAATCAGACCCCACAGGACTGGCGCAACGTAACGCTCTCTCTTGTCTCCGGACGACCCATCTCCTTTACGATGGATCTCTATCAACCGCTCTACAATCCACGCCCAATTATCCAGCCTGAGCTCTATGCCAATCTCAGACCCCAGACCTACGGTGATGCCATGGACGAACTCAAACCGATGACTTCCCCTCCCGCTGCCCGGAGCGACATGAAAAAAGAACGTTTGCTCGGAAAGCTGGCACAAGGTTTTTCTGGCAGTCGATCCAATGCCGCGGCAGAAGCCGTCGCCTCCGACATGGGGATAGGCAGTCTGGAGGAGGGTGTGGTCTCCACGGCGATGGCGGAAGATAAGGGTGAATTATTCGAATATCGTATCGACCAGCCTGTGACGCTTGCCAAACACCAGAGCGCGCTGCTACCCATCATCGGTCAAACCTTGCAAGGGCACAAAGTGTCCCTCTACAATCAGCGCAGCAATGCGAAACATCCCTTGAATGGCTATCGTCTCAAAAACACCTCCCCCCTACACCTCATGCAAGGGCCGATCACGCTGTTCGACAGCGGCACCTATGCGGGCGACGCCCGCATCGACGATCTCCCGCCGGGCCAGGACCGGCTCATCAGTTATGCGCTTGATCTCAAGACCGAAGTGGAACCCATATTCGAAGGCGGCACCCAAGAGCTTGCGACGGTCTCACTTAAGAAGGGAACGATGCTCATCTCACGCCGTACGGTTGAAGACCGGACCTACCACGTGAAGAACCGTGATGCCAGGGCCAAGACTATCCTGATTGAACAGCCCTATCGTGCGGATTGGAAATTGGTCGAACCCAAGGAGCCGACCGAACGAACGCGTGACGTGTATCGATTCAGCGTCTTCGTCGAACCGGGAAAAAGCGTAGCCCTCCGCGTCAAGGAAACGCTTCCGGTTCAGGAGTCTCTCGTATTGATGAACAGTGGAATCGACCAGATCCTCTACTACCAGCAAGCGAAGGAAGTCAGCCACAAGGTGAAAGAGGCCTTGCAACATGTGGTCCAATTGCGCAGCAAGTTGGATGACTCGCGCGCCCAACGGACCCGCCTGGACCAACGTACTGCTGAGATCACGGCGGAGCATGGCCGCATCCGCGAGAACATGCAGCGACTCCAGCAAAACTCCGAACTCTATAACCGCTATGTCAAGAAGCTGGACCAGCAGGAGACCGAACTGGAGAAATTACGCAAGGATATCGAGAACATCAAGAATACGGAAGAAGAACATCGGCGGGACTTACAGAACTATGTGATGAATCTGGACATGGCGTAGTTTTTATTTCGTAGGCTTCGGGAAATTTCTGCGAACGTGCCACAGCTTTTCCGATCGCTCTGGAGTACGTTGAGGATCTGAACGATGCAAGAACGCCGCATGGAAAAGGGCGTGTCCCAGCGCGACCAGGATTGGGCGGGTGAGAATAGCGACTTTTTCAGTATCCTGCTATGCGAAGAACCGTCTGATTTGATCTCGAGGCACACAGCCGACGAGGAGATCGCCTTCCGGCGAAACCATGAGAGGAACACCGGCCTGGCCAGTTCTGTGCCAGGCCGATTCCCACTCTTGGGCGACCTGGCGACTCGCAGCGCTGGTCGCATCCATACTCTCAGACGAGCCTCCTGCCTGCTCAGCCAGTTGCCCGAGCACTTCCGGATCAGAGATATCCTTGCCGTCACACCAGAATGCGCGATACGTCTCACGCACAAACGTCATCCCCTGCGACCGATCGCGCTGTAGCAATGTCACCGCCTGTTCGATCGCCAGTTTCGTATTGGGCTTCCCAGGAGGGAGTGCAATGGGCAGACCCGGAGCCAGCCGCTGTACGACCGTCACTTCGTGGCGCAATTCGGCGCTTAACATACCCTGCCAAGGCTTCATGGGACGAGCCAGATGCGACGCATGCTGCACGCCGCGCCATTCACAGCGAGCCAGCACATTCTCTTCATACAACCGTTCGTGCAACGCATAGCAGAACGGACAATTGAAGTCGCTGTAGAGAATGGTCAGCGTATCGATCACTCTGTATAGTCTCCTAAGACTCCTACCTAGGCGTTCGCTGCTGTCCACTGAAACGCTGTGATACGTTCGAACGATATCCATTATCATGAATATCTGTCAAGCTTCCCACCCATGAATCACGCATTGAGAAGCGACACACTTCGACAAAACGCTGGGAGTGATTTAGTGAGGCCGGACATCGGTCGGTGCGAGAAGACGGTCCAGCTTTTCTCGGAGGGCTGGGAGAGTCATTGGTTTTGTCAAAATGTGATCCATTCCAGCTTGCCTGCACTTCTCTGCATCCTCCGATGATGCGTGTCCGGTCAAGGCGATAATGGGAAGATGCCTGGCCGTGGTTTGTTCCTGACGCCTGATCTCCTGAGTAGCTTCATAACCATCCATCACCGGCATCTCGCAATCCATCAGGACGCCATCATAGGTGGCGTGGGCAATGGAATCCACCGCCTCCCGCCCGTTCCGAGCCACCTCTACCTGGCATCCAAGTTTCTGCAGAAACTTGCACGCCACAACCTGGTTAATCTCATTGTCGTCTACCACAAGAATCCGGAGAGGTGTGGTGCGGCCTGCCGTCGATACAATGGATGGCGTCGCGGTATGCGCAGAAGCCGCGCGCTGAATCGCTGGCAGCAGGCTTGTGGTATACGTAAACGAACTGCCCTCTCCCGGCACACTCTCCACCATCATGGCCCCACCCATGAGCTCAACCAATTGGCAACAGATCATCAACCCCAGCCCTGTTCCCCCGTATCGCCTGGCCGTCGATTCTTCTGCCTGAGCATAGGCGCCGAATAATCGCGTTTGTTGATCCGCAGTGATGCCGATGCCTGAATCCTTAACGGTCCACTGGAGAACGATGGTGTCGGAATGCTCTTGACGGCACGGCAAGGTCTTCACGGATATTTGAATCCCGCCCCGCTCGGTAAACTTGACGGCATTGCCGACCAGATTAAACAGAATTTGCCGCAAGCGAATCGGATCACCGCGTAATACAGTGGGGATGTCAGGCGCCAGTTGAACTTGAATGAGCAGCCCTTTCTTCTTGGCCGCTTCCGATGTCAGCGTGATGACGTCCGCAATGAGAGGATGGAGTTCAACGTCGGCGACTTCCAATGACATCTTTCCCGCTTCGATCTTCGAGAAGTCAAGGATGTCGTTCACGAGCACTAAGAGCGACTCAGCCGACCGGTGCATGGTTTCGAGTAACTGCCGTTGCGGATCGGTGAGTGAGGTGTCCTGAAGCAGTTGCGTGCATCCCAACACGCCGTTCATCGGAGTGCGCAATTCGTGACTCATTGTGGCCAGGAAGATGGCTTTCGCACGGGCGGACTCTTCTGCGGCTTCTTTGGCACGGCGCAAAGCAACATCTGCGGAAATATCGGCTCCATAGGCTCTGACCTGTTTCGAATCTCCTAACGGGAAGAAGGACCAGGCCAGCACACGGTCTTCAACGCGATGTTCCAATCGAACGATAGATTGCTGCGCTTCAAGACATTCTTTGAGCACACCCGACAAGTTCGGCGGGAATACGGCTTCTACACGTCCCTGAATGGAGGTACCGTAATTGAGGAGTTCCACCATAGCAGTATTGGCGTAGAGCATGTTGCCGTCTTCATCAAACTCCACAATGGGATTCGGCGCATCCTCTGCAAGCCGGGCCACCCGCTCAAGATCTCGCTCTGCTTCTCGTTCCACGGTCAGGTCGCGGCAGACGACCAGGGCTCCAACGCACTCCATACCTTGACACCTGGGCCAGAACGTCGCAGCGATTTCAATCCTTGTGCCATCGGCTCGGATCCACTGATGGGGCGATAGCATTGTGACTTCGCCGGTTCGAACGGTGTGTGTTAATGGACAGCCTCGATGGGGTCCTTCTCTTGAGAAAAGACATCCAACCAAATCATGAAACACTGCGCCAATAACATC